>MGOS01000007.1:20019-27694 GCA_001797185.1 Clostridiales bacterium GWB2_37_7 | reverse complement strand
CTCTGCGATAAACCCGAATACCGCTTCCTTAGGATTCTCTACGTTAGCGAAAGCGCGAATGGTATATCGAAGCTCAAAGCCTTTTGGCAGGACAAGCTTGCCCTCCAGAAAGAATGGATATGTCTGGTAGCTCATAGCTGCAAGGAGTATTGCAGCTTTACTGCTGAAAATATATTCTTTATCTGAGTTAACCATATATACACTTCCTTATATTAAGATAGTATTATGTCTACTTAATATTATGAAACTAAATCTGAAGTTGTTAATGATTATTTCAGTACTCGACATTACAAAGTTAACAGTAGCATATATTTCTAACTGAGCTTGTTCCTCAATAAGTTTTGTCTGTTCATATTTTAATGACTCATATAATCCAAATATTGTGATATAAGCACTTGCTATAACAAAGAACCGCTGCTATTGAATCACAGGAAAGCAAGAACACCCGCCACTGTTCCCCAATAATGATATAGAAAAACCGATTACAGTAGCGATTTACTATAACCGGTTTCTTAGTGTATATTTATAAATACTGCGTTTATTCTGCATATACTAGCCACTTGATATTACTAATCTATCGAATAAACTCATTAATTCTCTCATAGGCATTTTCAGCATCCTCAAATCCATTTTGAAATAGTTCATGAAGCTTTATGAAGTTTCTTTCCAGTCTACCGACCTTTATTTCCTTTGAAGCTCTTATAACTATCGCCCTGCCTTTCTCTTCCAGTTCATCTATGTAATCCAGGGTATCATTATATTTCTTATATCTGTTCATCATTGATTCTATTAATAATGGATATTTTTTATATTTCATTTTTATTAAGTTTGCAAATTTCAACGGACTTTTTCTATACCCTTTGTTCCTAGTTAATATAATAATGTTTTTATCATTACCATCCTCAATTGATTTATTAATGGGAATAGAATCTGATATTCCACCGTCCAAAAGCTCATACCCTTTGAAATTAACGATTGGTGATATAAGCGGTAATGAAGATGAAGCTCTTAAAGCATCAAAACCTTCTCTCATATCATTCTTATTAAAATATAACTCTTTTCCGGTTTTACAATCAGTTACACCCACTAAAAATTCGCATTGTGCATTTTGAAAGGCTTCATAATCAAATTTGACATGCTTGTCGGGGATTTCTTTAAAAATAAAGTCCATTCCAAAGAATGATTTTTCCAATATGTAATTTCTAAAGCTCATATATCTCCAATCATCCAAAAAGCCTGTGTTTACTTTTATATTTCTCCCCTTTTGTTTTGATATATACGAAGCTGCATTACACGCACCAGCTGAAACACCTATAATATAGTTAAAATAAAGATCTTTCTCCATAAAATATTCTAGAACGCCACAAGTATATAGCCCCCTCATACCTCCGCCTTCAATCACCAAGCCTATATTATTCATAATTGATGTCACTAACCTCCCTCTGATATTTCCTATCATATTCTACAATAACATTAAGAGTTAAAATTTAAAACCCTTGGCTAAGGTTTAGCATAATATTTCTAATAATTCGATTTACTTCTAGCCTTATGCGGTAAAATAAAATTTTTACTCAGCAATGTCTAATTTACTGGAAGTACTGCCGGATTCCTCCCGTAGGCTTTAGCTAATTTTCTTAATTGTTCCCATAAACATTTATATAAATTCACGTAGAGAAATAATGTAGCTCATCCATGCACTCGCCATAATTAGTAAGCCAAAGCTAGCTTTTCTATTGCTTGATCCAAATTGCCTACGAAGAAAATATCATTGCCTTTGTTACATTCATAAATAAAATCATGTAAAGGCTTGCTTGTGTACTTGGAAAAGTCACCGATAATAGCCAGCTTAGTACGGTAATTAATAAATTTTTGTAGAACTTCACCGGCAATACCACTGCTAAGTCTGAAGAACTCTTCACATATAGCCTTTTTGTCTAAAACAATTCTGCTGCAGTCTTTTTCATATATAACCGTCATCATTAAGTCGAGAGCAGATTGCGAGTCGGAAATTAAAATATCTTCGCTCTCAATATATACAAGGGAAGCGTTTTTCCCTAAAAAAGTGTAGTTCATTATTAAGTATCCCCTTCTCACTTTATTTGTTCAAATATTGTATCATAATATTTAAGCACTTCATCCATGCCTTGCTGCGTTTTGAATGCTTTATTATTTTTCACTTAAAATTTCCCCTTCTGCTTTAGGCTTAAGAACCATTTTTCTGCATCTGCGATATTTGTAAATAATCTAAGAACATCATGCTTTCTGCTTTCAGCAATTGAATCTCTAAATTCACTTTTCAAGCTATTCACATCTTTGATAACAATTGCAGACTTAATATGATACATCGTAAATTTTTGAAGCAAAGTCCCGAGCAGTCCTTTTTTTAGCTCAAGAAAATTCTTAGAAAGTGTTTCACTATCTAGTAGCACAAACTGGATATTATTTTCAGCTAATGCAGTAATTATGTCTAAAATATTTCTTTCTGTTTCAAGTTTAGTTTCTGAATCATTAAAATGAACATAACTTATTTCATTATTGCTATTTACGGTATACTTCATTATTCCATCTCTTTTTTCTTTTTGTCCAATCACTTTTATTTTTGTACTATCAACTATATCATTTTCATTGGGAATATTGATTATAGCGTTTCGTACATCTTGAATCCATACTAACTCATTTTCATATATTCTCCGTATATTGTCGTTGATCAAATTCCATATTCTTGTTTCTAGATTAGTTCTGTTCGGCGAAAAAATCGTATCCTTTTTATTGCTTTGCTGCATTAACAATTGCATCTTAATTTGATTTTCATACCCATCAAGCAGCATATTCAATTCACTCGTATTGAGCTGCTTAGACCATGCAAGTTGAACTAAGAAAGGCTTTTTTATTTCAATGGGATCACATGTAAAAAGAACCCAATCTTTTAAAGTGGCAAGTCCTTCACTAGTAATTGTGTAAATTTTTTTTGACGGGGAACTGTCTTGATGTTTAACGACATTAGTTACTAAGCCTTTATCAAGTAATTCTACCAGTGACTTGTATATTTGATTATTATTACCTGACCAATGCATAAAAGTAGAGTCTTGAATAATTTTTTTTAAATCGTATCCTGTCATTGACTTGTAGCTTAGTATCCCTAAAATTGCATAATTGATAGACATATTTCAGCCTCCTTTTACTAATATCATATGTTAATGATAACATATGATATTAGTAGCGTCAACGACAAGAATTTGAACAAAAAGAACAGCCCATAAGCATTGATACGACAAGCTTTTAGACTGTTTTCGCCGTTACTTATGGTACGACTCACCGCACCGCTCTAACTACGTTTTTTTTAGATAAGTGCTTATGGGCCTGGCACCATATTCTCTTAGTCCTCTAGCACTTGATATTTAATTTTGCAACCACACCCGCATGATCGGATGGCCACAGCCTTGTATTTGTACGATCACTTTGTGCTTCTCCTACTACATCGACTTTAATTACATCCCATTGCTCCAATTCCTTGATCAAAATCAAGTCTATTCTATAATTCAAATAGGACACAGCATTTATAACGTCAGCATCTTGACAGCAAGTAAATCCATTGCCTGTACCGGCTATATTCCAAGTATCAGCAAAGCCTGCAGCAATTAGTATTTGATAGGTTGGTGTTCCTGTTCCATTGGCAAAAGAATTGAAATCTCCTGCAAATATCAGCGGAAGCTTTGTTTTTGCAGGTCCTTCCAGCAGCTCTTCAGCTTGAGCGACCTGCACCGTAGGAGAAAGGGGTTCAAGATGAGTGTTGACAAATCTGAACTTGTGCCCTTCTATACAAGCGTCGATAGCCGACCAGCCTCGCAAAATAGTAATTGGCTGTCCGGCGACTACAATCTTTAAACTAGCATTAAAGTTTGCTTCAAATTTCTGGATAACTTTTACTTTACTTGCCTCACGTACTAAAATAACGTCGCGATCCTTCAAACCGATAACATTCCCCGTGCTGCTTGGTAATAGGCTTTCAGTATTGAAATTCTGAGCGGCTATACTATAATCCAATCCACAGCTTCTTAGTTCATTTAAAAGTATTTCTACGAAATCATATGTTACTGTTTCTGCATTAGGGGGGATAAGTTCCCATATCTCAGCTTCCTGTAAACCAATAATATCCGGTTCTTTCAATATGATTTGATTGGCTATAGCCTTGGCACGTTCTGGAAAGTTAGTAGCCAGAAATTGGCGGAAAACCTCTGTAACTCCCTGCGGTATCTGTTCGGGAGTAGATGTAAAGAGGGGTATCAGGTTTGCTCCCTGATAAATATTCCATGTCATAACCTTTAATTTAGTAACTGATTCAGTCATGAAATTTGCTCCTATCTCATATATTTTCCTAGTTCAATATATGTCCCACTAATATAGAGGTTCCATGCTTGTACGAAGGAGCTAAAAAAATAAAGGATATGATAATTACTTTAGAGACTTTTTATCAACATTTAGTCCATCATCCTTATATATTCTTTATCAATAAACAAACCACTTCTGAGTGCTTGAACAGACAAAAATAATGCCGCTTGAACCTGATAGGGCCTTGGCGGCGAACCTCCCATTGGAGTGTTTCTGGTTTTTGAGGAAAAAACAAAATTGACAAGACACTCTAATAATCTATCAATACTGGTTTATAGTCGTCAGGCAATTCTTCTTCACTTAAAAATTTGAAATTGTCATCATTCAGTATTGGTATAAATACTTCGTAAGGAATCCTAGAAAACTCACAGGCATAATTACTGGCTCCAAACCACATACCCTCTTTACTGCTCAAATTTAAACCTCTAGCAAATTTTGTATAGTTCGAGCAATCATGAACTGCTATATCCCAGTTTTCTTCATCGGCTATTTTCATAAATTTCAGAGTTAATTCCCTACTCCAAATTGGAGATATATAGCCGTGTCTGGAAATATACATGTTTTCCCCATAATAATTGTTTATGTTGTTCTCATTTAAATGTAATTCTGCACAATTGATAAAATCGAGTTTTGTCTCGAAGATTGCTTGCTTTTTCTTAAAAAATGCTTCGAAAAACTCAGGAGTCATTGGAGTTTCAATACCTACATTTTTAATATATTTTTTCGCTATTCCAATATTTTCAATAACTTTGTCTGAACACTTAGATGCACCCAGGTTGAAACGTATCTCGTTAAGACCGGCTTCACCTAATGCTTTCAATGTCTCTTCCGCAGCTAAAGTGCCATTTGTGTATAGATGTTGATGAATCCCCGCATCACTAAATTTCTTTATGACCGAATAGTATTTTTCGATTTCCATGAATGGCTCTAAAAAAACGTAGGAAATGCCAGTGGGTTTCTGGTGGATGGAAAGAAGCAAATCAATATCCTTCTCATAAAATTTAGTTCCTCCAATTTCCCATATACCTTCTCCAACTGGAGGAATATCTTCTAGTTGGCCATAATTATAACAGAACTTACACTCTAAGTTACATTTGTTCGTTTTCCTAATTGCACTCAAACCAGTACCCAACAGACAAGAACGACATCCTTTTGGGAATTTATTTTCATTTCCCACATAGAAAGTTCTATTCTCCAAAGTTTTCAAACCACTAATTTTCGACATTAACATATCATTTCTATGATCGATCGCTGCCTCAATTTGTGCAAAGGTAGAGTAAATGATTTCTTCATGTTTTGTGCTAATCTCCTCTTCCTCAGTCAATTGTGAAAAAAAATCAAACCATATCAATGCATCGTTCTTTGAAATTTTCATAACGTGTCCTCCTCTAATTCATCCTCTTGAAGACTCAATTCAAATCTTCTTGTTATGCTTTTTCACACCCTTAGCGAGCCACGAAACCCCCTGGCAGCATAGTAGGATTCTGCTCCATTGTGATATACGAAGACACTACCATAGCGAAAATCAGCAAATATAGCGCCCCCGAGCTCTCTAATCTCAGAAGGTGTTTTCACCCAGCTAGATGTTTTCGTATCGAAATTTCCAAGTTTCTGCAGCTCTCGATATTGTTCTTCAGCTAAAAGCTCAATGCCCATGAAAGCCGCCATATCAACAGCGCTATTTTCTGGTTTGTGCTCTTTCCTTGACTCCAGCGCTTCACGGTCGTAGCAAACACTTCTGCGTCCTTTAGGACTTTCCGCTGAACAATCATAAAAAATGTATTCGCCTGTCTTATTATCATGACCAATAACATCTGGTTCACCCCCAGTTCTTTCCATTTCATTGAGTGACCACAGTTTTTCTGTATTATCTTCCAACTTTGCTTCTACTTTAGCCCATTCTAAATCTTTGTGGCGGTTCATATTTTTCTCAAAACGGCCTTTTAACGTTCTGAGTAGTTCTTCACGTTGTTCAGGCGACAACTCCCTTTTTTCTTTTTCCATATTGAAACCTCCTAATGAAAGTTAAAAACCTCATATATTATTATACTATTTTCAATTCTATTACTCAAATAATGAAATCCTTCAAGAGCATTCCAGAGATAAAAACCCACCGGAACGTTTCTATTGTCTAAGTATATAGCGCCAGATACAGCACTTAAGAACTTATTTCACAAAAAATCCTCTGATGAAAATTCGCCATCAAAGGATTAATATTCTTATTCTATTTCCTAACCGGATTAATATTTTATTTCATCCATTCTTCGGGATTAAGCATAGCAGTCTGAAGCTTTTCTAGAAATAATCCTACATGATAACCATCAGCCACCGCATGATGAGCAGTAATTGAAATCGGCATATACTTTTTCTCTTCTCTATCAATGAATCTACCCGCCTGGATTATCGGAAAATAGTTGTTTAAAGGTGCATAAGGTATAGGTGTATAACTGGTAAATTGAATCCATGGCAACATACCGATCATGCAACTATTTTGTGGTGGTATATCAGGCTTTGCTAATATCCCATGGTTGTTGGCATATTGATTTTGATCTTTCATGTAATTCTCATAAAACACTTCAAAATCTGGGCTGTATTCTGTCCACATATTTGACATGCTTTTATCATCTTGATGGAAAGAAGCATAGGTTGGATGTAAAACCTCATAATATCCTATTTCCCCACTTTTATTCGAAATGCGGAACTCCTGTTGTTCGGAGATTAGCTTGGATACTATATATAAGTAAACAGCGAAAAACTTCCTATCATGTTTTTTCACCATATGATAAGTGTTGGTGATGTCAATTTCTATACTGACAGAGTAACCAGTTGGCAGCATTTTTGTAAAATAATAGAAGTATTGTTTTCGCTCCCAATTATCAACATCTATGGGATGAAATGTTGTATTAACCACTGTTTCTTTATTATCTATATTTGACATTTAATATATCCTCCTAATCTTTCTTCGGTTTCCAATAACGAGAACCATTTGGCTCACGACACAATAACCCGCTATCAACAAGTTCCCGCCTCATTATGAAATTTTATTTACTAATGTATTGAACATACTTTTCAATAGGCATCAATTCCATATTTAAGTTAGCTTGCGTTTCTTCAGACACCGATAAATTGCTAGCTAATTCATGACCTGCAGTAGATACAACATTCAGATACTTGTTAACAATTTTCACTACGTCGGGATTTTTACTTCTCAAAAGCATACCACAATTCCTATACACCTCTAGTATTGGATTTCCTGGTTTCATTACAGTTTTCATTGTTTCAAAAT
>MGOS01000007.1:16782-19914 GCA_001797185.1 Clostridiales bacterium GWB2_37_7 | reverse complement strand
ACAGACGATATCAGATGACAAATAGGTTTGAAGAAGATTATCCATGTCGTCCCTATGAACACATTTACCGGGAGTTCTATGCCAACATGAGAAACATCCGACACAGTGGTTCACGTTTTTCTCACTTAGAAAAATATTCTCTACTTCAGCACCAGCTTTTTTAGCACCTTCAAGTAAAGCAGAGGCAATAACATGTGTATTGCTAGACGCTCCTCGAGGACTTCCATTAAATACAGTTATTTTCATATAATTAGCTCCTTCAATAAATTTATTTGTTTAGTTAGCATGTCCTTTGACATTGTCAATATTGAAGATGAAGTCTTCAAGCTGTCCATAAAATAAATAATATGTATGGCAACAGCTTCTCTATCAAACATCTTAAATTCATGGGTTTCTTGACCATATGCAAAAATCGTTTCGAGTATATTGACACTGTCATTAACTCGTTGATTCAAACTTTCTCTTTGATCAGGTTCTGCAAATGCAAATTCATGAATTGCAAAATAAAGACCATTATTATTACTATAGATAGATTCAATTTCTTGCCGAAAGTAGGCATCTATGATCCTTTCGGCAGGTACTTTTTCCTGTATACGCTCTTCCACCACTAGACGATTAAGTTCCAGATCAGCATCAAGCATTTCACTGAAAATCTCCTTAGTAGAAGAAAAATATCTATACACGCCTCCTCGACTCATTTGGCATTTTTCACATATATCTTTCATTGTAACAGCAGTGTATCCTTTTTCTGAAAATAAATTGATAGAGTTTTCAATAATAAATTGTCTTGTTTTATTTCCTTTAGTTATCATAATCCAAATCCTTTCATCCAAAAACGACACGAGTGTCTCAAATTCATTATACGACACGCGTGTCGTTTTAGTCAATGCTTTTTCTGAGTCCTGGCAATTGTCTAACAGCTACTGATGTTTCGAAGTAAAATTTAAAAGTAAAGCCTCCATAAAGCAAAATCCCCTCAAACCATTAGTCTGAGGGAACGCAAAACACATAAAAATATTCTATTGAGATTCTTCAAAGTACTTGAAATATACCTAATTCTTCTCTATCCTACAACTATCTCCACGTGGATGATGTGTTATTGTTAGCATGCACAATGTTGTTTTATTTTATAGCATGTTCAGTTTCCGGCCCCCAAAGCTTTAAACATTAGTAGTTATTCTAGTAACTGCAGTGCTTCTGAGGATACAAAAAGGATGCTACATCCTAATCGTGTTCAATGTCTTTACCTAAAATTCCATGAAAAAACAGTTTACTGAAATCCGAACGATCTTTTTTACTCATATCTGACTGGGCAAGTATATTCATAAACATTCCGATATACTTCAGTATTACATCAGTAGAAATATCACTATCTACAAATCCTTCTTTCTTCCCCTGTTCAATAAGATTCAAAAACAGCCGGGTTCCCCTGTTGTGATAATTTTTCTTATAATAATCCTGAATCATAGGGTCACTCCAGACAAACGATTGAAAAAACTCTTCACTCAAGCTTTGACCGGTTTTATTTGATTCCAGGACCATTTCTTTAAACTTATCAGGAAATGAAAGCTCAGAATTTAACAGTTGTTCGCTTTGAATCATTTTATCGTTCATGTATTGTATAAACGCTAATTTAGCTAAATTTTCCTTACTCTCAAAAAAATTGTAAATACTTACCTGAGAAACACCAGCTTTTTGGGCTATATCTGCTATGCTTGTATCTTTCAATCCTTTAATAGAAAACAAATCAACTGCCGCTTGCAGTATATCCTTTTTCTTGGCTTCTCTTCTTCGCTGAAAACCATCCATTTATATCCCTCCATTATTCTTATTATATGAAAACATATGAAATATATCAACCGTAAATATTTCATATTTTGTTGACATGAATAAAAAAAGGTTGTATTATGAAATATATAAGTGTGTTATATTTCATAATTTAAATTTTAGGAGTGAACACATATGAATATTAAAAGCCGACTCATGGCGAAAATTTATAAACTTTCTCCGGCTGAAACCTATGATGTAGTTGTCGAAAAGAACTTGCAGATACCTATGCCTGATGGTGTAGTGCTATTAGCCGATCATTACTATCCGTGCAATCTTGGTGAAAGGCCGACGATTCTTGTTAGGTCAGTTTACACTAAAGATCAGGCAGGTTTTGTTTACAGGTTTATGGCTGAACGCGGTTTTCATGTTCTGGTTCAGGTTGTCCGCGGCACCTTTGGCTCTGGGGGACAACTGAATCCTTTCCATCAAGAGCATGATGATGGATTAGCTACAATAGACTGGATAAGAAAGCAGAAATGGTTTAACGGTAAATTGGCTTTAAGCGGTGCAAGCTACTTAGGTTTTACTCAGTGGACAATTGCCAGGGACGCCGGACCGGAACTGAAGGCCCTTTGTACGAGAATTACCAGTGCGGACTTCCGCAGCGCACTATATACCGATAACGCTTTTTTACTTGACCGGTGGCTAACCTGGATATTAATGATTCATACACAAGAATGGCCTATGCTCAAAATGATGATGTTCCGAAAAAAGCTGAGCCGTGAGTTGAGAACATTATTTATGCATCTGCCTCTAGCTGATTTAGATCAACTTTCTTTCGGGAAAAAGTACAAGTACTGGCAGGAGTGGTTGGAACAAGAAGATCCGGACAGCACATACTGGAAGAAAAGGGACTTCAGCAGCAGTGCAGGGGAAATTACAGCTCCCAACCATTTGATCAGCGGTTGGGATGAGATATTTCTACCTAATGTAGTAAGAAATTATCTGACCCTTAAAAATGCCGGTCGAAAACCATACCTTACCATTGGTCCCTGGTCTCATTTTGCATTTGAGATAGCAACCGTTGGAATGCAGGAAGAACTAAACTGGTACAGGGCCCATCTGCTGGGAGACCGAAGTCGGCTGCGTAAAAACCCTGTCCGAATTTATGTAATGGGTGCAAAAGAGTGGCGGGAATATTCGGAATGGCCTCCTGCAAGTTATAAACCGAAACGCTGGCACCTCCAACCGGGAGGCCAATTTGACGAACAACTTCCACCGGTGTCGAAACCGGATCAGTACCATTATGATCCAAAGGATCCTACTCCAAGCGGCGAACTGCAAATAGGAGGAAGCGACGGT
>MGOS01000007.1:1825-16775 GCA_001797185.1 Clostridiales bacterium GWB2_37_7 | reverse complement strand
TCAACAGTATCTTAGAGAAACGTTCAGATGTTCTGCCCTATTCCAGTGAAATTCTGAAACAGGATGTGGAAGTAATCGGTTCTGTGTCAGCTGAACTCTATGTGCGGTCCAGCCTTAAGCATACCGACTTCTTTGTACGGCTTTGCGATGTAGAACCCTCTGGAAAGTCGCTCTACGTAGCAGAAGGTATAGTGCGTCTGACAGGGGATGAAGCATCTGAAAATGATGATTGTCTCAAGGTGCTTATCGAGCTGACTCCTGCCGCTTATCGCTTCCGTCAGGGTCACAGGATACGCATCCATGTGTCGAGTTGTTTCTTCCCGCACTTTAACCGCAATCTTGGAAGCGGTGAACCTTTAGCCACAGGTACAGCTATGTTTAGTGCCAATCAAAGCGTGTATCACGATCCTGCACATCCTTCTGCGATTTTACTTCCTGTTACTGACAAAAGATGATATGTTTTATGGCCTGTATTCCTCTTATTTAGATTACAGGCCTTTTTAATTTTTAAAATACCCTGACTGTTTTACGATATCTTCTCCATCAATGAAGGCTTTGGTCGCTTCTGAAATCAAACTGCCGGTTTTGCGTAGATACGCTTGTATTACATGGTAACCTGCTACATTACCGCCACAATAGGGGATACCAAGCGTTTCACTTGCAGGAATCATAGGATGATCACCAAAAATGTACTTTCGTACTTCCAGAAAGTGCGGTGTCTGGCACCATATTTCCCAATGTTTGTTTATTAGTTTTTCAATTTACCTTATGAAAAATCTGCCGCAGAGTGGCAGCCCATTCTACAGGCATATCCATGAAGGAGCCGTGATGGCCGGGAAAAACGACCATTTCACAACCGATTTTTTCGGCAAGCACAGGTACGGTCTGAGCATAAAATCTTTTTTTGTCCAGAGACATTTTCCCTGCTGCCATGAATACCTTGATTCCATTTTCTTTGAGCCTTTTCAAATCAGGATAATAATTGGTCACCGGTAATAATTCCTGTTTCGCGAAATATTCGGCACCGGCACTGGAGCTTATCCTTTTTTCAACCGCATCCTCTTCGCCGATAACATTATTTATTACTTTAGCAGCTTTAGCCGACTGGAGTGAGGTTTGCATTATCCCTACCCCTATGAGAAAACGAAACATAGCCATAGAGCCGCCCATACGGAACGATGTCAAATAAACCTTAGCAAAGAATTTTTTCCACTTATTTGTTTTTGGATGCATGAGAGTAAGTGGCGGTTCATGGACGATAACCGCCCGAACTGCTTGAGATTGTGTTATCGCCATATCCACTGCTACGACTGCACCGCTGCTGTTTCCGAAAACAATCGCAGAGGCTTCACCCGCCGCTCGAATTACTGCTGCCGCGTCACGGCTTTGCTGCTGAATATCGAAGCTGTCTGGATAATTCATTGTACTTCTACCATTGGCACGCCGGTCATATGTTATGACCTTATACTCATCACTGAGAATATTTGCGACCAACGTATACCATTTGCCATCGCCTCCACCGCCTGCAATCAGCAGAACCGGCTGTCCCTGGCCCCTTACATCGAAATACAGATCGTCGCCTTCTGTTGTAACTCTTCCATGTTGTATCTTTACTTTTTCAGCATCCATGTTCACATCTCCTATCATTCATCAAATTGACTTTTCCGATATTGGTCCTTATAACAACTCTGCCTAAAAAAGTATAGCATTTTGGCATAGCCTGCTTGGATCTTATCAATATCCAGTTGTTCGTCATAATACTTTTCCTTCATATAGCCTTCTCCACACCAAAGGATAATCCTGACAAGCTCTTCTACGTTGATCTCATCCTTTAATTTGCGTCTATCCATACGAACCAGGATAGATTCAATGCTGTTTGCTGTCACGACGTTTGTTTTCGCCTTTATATCCTTTGCTACTTCCTCATCTACTTCGTAATAGGCACTCATCATAAACCGGGATAAATGAGCGTGCTGCCTCAGTAATCTGCTTTTTATCCGTGCAGATTGCATGAAAATCTCAAATAAATCTGTCTCTGAAATCGAGATTTCTTCTTTAGCAAACTGCCTCGTCAACTCTAAAGCATAAGCAAACAAATATAAATAAAATTCCTTCTTGTTTTTGAAATAATGAAATAGTAAAGCTTTTGAAATGCCTGCTTCCATGGCTATTTCAGACATTGACACCTTCCTGTATCCATATTTGAAAAAACCTTTGCAGCCAGCATTAATGATAGCCTTTTGTTTTTCATCTGATAGTTTAAAAAATTTATCGTTCAAGCGATAGCTCCTTTCATTGACCGAACCGTTTAATGTTATATTAACGCCGTTGACCGATTTTGAGAAGACCTCTTTTTTTATGGGATAGATTCTAATAATGATTTTTATCCGCACTCAAAACCGATAGATGTTGAAGTGAATATATTATATTTTATTAACAAAGTATTATAATCGATATACTACCTTGACTGTCATAGTAATATGTCGTATAATGCAAATATGGAGGCGATTATATGAGTGATAACAAAATCACATCCGACCTGCTGCGCGGTCATACCGATACGATGATTTTACGGCTCTTATCCGAAGCAGACAGATACGGTTACGAGATTGTCAAGTTGATAGCTGAGCGCTCAGGCGGCGAGTATGAATTAAAGGAAGCCACGATGTATTCTAGCGTCCGTCGTCTTGAGGCAGACGGAGATATCGAGTGGTATTGGGGCGATGAATCTCAGGGCGGACGACGTAAATATTTTAGGATTACCGAAAAAGGTAAGGCTACTTACTCCCATAATAAAAGCAATTGGGAGTACGCAAAGCGCGTGCTTGAAAACTTATTGTAAAGGAGATTTGATATTATGAATGAAAAATTAATAAATTATTTAAATGGAGTTTTTGCACCCTACGATGGAGTAAAAAGCGTGGCTGAATTAAAGGCTGATCTGCTTTCCGATTTGCAGGAGCGATTCCGCGAACTCAAAGCCGAGGGCAAGGACGATGAAACAGCTTTTGAGATGACCATTGACAGTATTGGAGACATTGAGCAAACGGTACAGGAGGTCGCAAACCTCTCTCGCTCTTTGGAGCGTCAGGTAGTGACAAACTTTAGCGCAAGCAATCTGCCAAAGAGCGACTTTGCGGGCGTTACCGCACATAAAGGAAAATTTGAAGCGAGCGCGCTGCGCGGCTCCGACTTTTCGGGCGCGGATCTGACCGGCAGCTCATTCAAGGCCAGCGACGTGCGCGAAGCCAATTTTGACGGCGCAAATCTGACAGACTGCAGCTTTTACGCTCTGGATCTAGCGGGTGCGAGCTTCCATCGTTCCATCCTTGTGCGCACCAATTTCAGCACGTCAGAGCTGGCCGGGGCCAAATTCATCGGTGCAAAGCTAACCGACGTCAAACTGACCGTGTGCGACCTGAGAAAAACAATCTTTGAGAACTGTATTTTCGACGGCGTGGACTTTAAAACTTCCGACCTGACTGGGCTGTGCCTGGATGGACAAACCTTTATCGGCGTCAAATTTGGCGAGGCAGGTCTAAAGGAAGTGACGTTTCGGGGCGCAACGCTGAAAAATGTGTCCTTTACACCGCCGTGGTCCTTGACCAAGAAATACTACAATGCCATCAAGACCATTAGGTTTGACGGGGCGATGATGGATAAGCTGAGCTACAACGCTCTCAAGGGTCTTGGGGCTGATTTATCAAAGGTTACTATTATAAAAGGAGTGAAGAATATGCAAAACAAAGCAATCCAAGTGAAAGGGCTGCAAAAGTCCTACAATAAACTTCATGTTCTTAAGGGCGTAGATTTTGAGGTGGAAAAAGGCAGTATTTTCGCCCTGCTCGGCTCCAACGGTGCGGGCAAGACAACAATTGTCAAAATCCTCACCACGCTGCTCAAACAGGATAGCGGAATTGCCACCGTCAACGGCTTCGACGTTGCGGCAAAGCCCGACTATGTGCGGCAGTCGATCAGTCTGACCGGGCAATTCGCCGCTGTTGACGAGATCTTGACCGGGCGAGTAATATGAGTGCCAAGTAATATGAGTGCCAAGTACAAAGGTTATTAGGTTATGCTTCAAAATTACTTAATTAACCAAATAACCTACGTGCCAGGGAAACTGCTGAAAAACTCCACATATAAAAAGTAAAACTAAGCACCTGAAAATTTCAGACTCTAGAATTCGCTCTAAGCGACTTATTTGTACGAGGTAATGGTTTGTCGTTCCTCATAAACATGGCTTTTTAAAATCTTGCTACTTTTTCGTAGCTTTCCCAGGCACTTACTCCTGCAATGCAGAAAAGGGCAGATTCCCATCGGCCCTTTTCATATTTCTTAATCGGAATAACCTATAAACGTCATCATTGGTACGATAATTATGTGTATTTCTGACTAATGTCTCTACCAAACCATAATTCAGACTCAGTCAAATATGATTCATAGCTATCACTGGCATGTATCAAATTCTCACAGGATCTATGCTCAAGCTTTGCTTTCTCCATACTGTCATTACCTAAATCACTGCGTATTGTTCCTAAGGCTGCTTTGGATGGATCCGTAGCACCAATTGCTTTACGAACATTTGCTATAATGTTTTCATCCCTACTGCTAATTATCATTGGAATTACATATTTTCCGACAAAGGCTTTGGCTGCCATCTCTTTAAACACTTCACCCATCTCATTAATTACATGGGCATAGTGCTTAAAAATCAGCTCTTTATTAACTAATCTGTAATCAAGAATCTCAATTGCAATATCATTTGTTTTCAATCGTTCAATAATCTCCAAAACCAGCTGTCTCTCTAAAGCATCAGGTTTTAACATTATAAAGCTATAGTACATAACAACACCTCTCTCTAAGAATAATAAAAGCTAACCAAAAATCCATATACCTGTATTCTAGGTATTTAAAGCACTATTTATGATACAGTTCACTATACAACACTAACTGCATTGCTTTTTATTATTTTTTACTCATAAAGATTATACAATAAAAGAATAATACAACTCACTGCTTTATATAATTCCATGCTCATAAAAGTAAGTTTTCAATTTTATATATTATTTTGTTATAAACTTTCTTCATATGAGATTCACTTGAGTAAATATCTATTGCATTGATTGGTATCCACTTGACAGCACTATTCTCATCTGGTCGAACTACAACCTGCTCATTCTCATCAGCCTGAAATAAGTATGCAACTGATATATGTAAGTGTGATGTAATATGCTTTCCTTTTCTAATGTGTCCAAGTACAGGTAAAATATCTAATGAAACGATCATGTCAGTGATAGGATGAATGCCTTTCACTCCTGTTTCTTCTGTAATCTCTTTCATAGCAACACCTATTAAATCTTCCTCACCATCTGCATGTCCTCCTGCCAAAGACCAAGAATTAAATATATTATGATATACCATCAATACTTTATCCTTATTTTTATTTATAACAAAACCAGAACTTGTTATATGAATAATTCCGTTATCTCTCTTTAGTATATCATCAAACATATTGATGTACTTCAATGTTGCTTCCTTGTCCTTTCTCTCTTGCTCATTGAAAGGAACAAATTCATTTATTAAATCAACCCAACTCATATTCCCACCTGCCCTCTTAAGTATTATGTACAAAAGGCTATATTAATTGGCACACTATGCCTTTCTCGCTTTAAAGACAAAAGATAATGGGAGCTTTAGTGCTTTCCTTGACCTATCATTAATCTCTCCAGTCATTTGCATTGTACTTTCGTTGGTTTGCTCTACCATATTTTCGATAATAAATCCAGCGCTTGTCATAGCATTAATATATGTGGAAATTCTCCTATTAGGCAACATTATTTCCATACCATCAACTATTTGTGTTTGCCATTCCTCGTCGAAATAACTTTTGTCAAAAATAAGTTGACCTTCATTTACATTAACACAGCCATGTAAAGGATGTTTCCAACTGAATATAAAAACACCATCCTTTTTTAAATACGAAGCAATTCTATGGAAAACACTTTCCAAATCAGTCGCCCAACCTATTGCATATATTGAATAGACAATATCAAAATAATTCTTAGGTATACCACACTCATCTTCCATAGGGGCACATATTAACTTAGGAAAATAATTACTTTCAGCAAGAAATTTTTCAGCATTTTCAAGTTGTTTTTGTGAAATATCAAGCCCCCATAATTCATCCGCGTTTCTATCTGCATGATATTTTAATGAATGTCCGCTTCCACAACCAATTTCCAGCAGTGTTTTTCCTGTTACATCACCAAATAACGTCAACTCATTTTCTGTTACAAATTGAACCCCATACTCAGGTAGAGCGGTAACGCCGAACCAATCATCAGCAGTTGCATTCCAGTATGTCTTATTAACTTGAAGTATAGTTTTGTTTTTCATATAATTGTCCTTTCATACACTCCGACTTCTCACTTCCAATTTCTGTATTGCCATCATATTCTACAATTATAGGTTAATAACCTTTTTCTTCGTGTAATAATATGAGTGCCAAGTACAAAGGTTATTAGGTTATGCTTCAAAATTACTTAATTAACCTAATAACCTACGGGTAAGTAAGCGCACCGCTTTGATAGCTTTTGCTCTCATTGCGGTTGCACTCCTCTCAGAACCGTGCTTGCGCAATTAACGCACACGGCTCCCCATATCATCTTCGCATTTTGTTCAATACTATCCTATCAAGTTATGTTACCACTATTTATCACGCCTCTGGTGCGTGTAGTGTTTCCCTTTTCAAGGTCGATGATATGTTGCAGCCTTTCCTCCACAGACATTACTCTGCTTCATAGGTACTATTCTGCAATCCGACTCCCTATCTACCTTCCGGTTTCCTCACTTTGTATCGCTTGTACTCCGTACTCCAAACTTATGTTTGAAGAGCAAATAGGGTCTCCCGAGTTACCGTTTCATACCAATGTATAACATGCCGAGCTCTCCGACCCCGAGGAAGTTGCGACATTCTTACCATAACGACTGTCACAATATTGCTTTCTGCACAGGCAACGGCATTAGCCTTCCTATTTAGTATTTCGTGGCTCAATCACTTCAACCTTCCGGCTTTCGGCCTGCTATCTTGTCTGCCTACGCTTAAACGCAGCAGTTACCCGCTACGCTCCAAGGCTGACTACGGGCGGCTGGTTAACCTTACCCGGTGGGCTTCCCACCCACTATATGATCCGACATTGCTCGGACGCACTGCCTGGCACTTACTCCTTCGTCAATGTCACAAACAACAACGATGATTTTTTGGTAATTGAAATTGTTGATAATTATGCCTGCTGGCTGCCTCAGCAAGCTATAGATTACATAAGAGACAATATCTTTTGTAAAGATACAGATTAGAGGGAGACTATAAAAGTATGATTCGATTGGGCAAGTTACTGAATCATACTAAAAACCGATACGGAAAAGGCGGAAGCCATACATCTTATGGTTTTCGTCTTTTCCGTATCATATTTTCATGTCAGTATAACCATATCAGCAAAAAAAATCAAAGATGCAGAATGTTATTGAATTTGCCATATAGACTTTCAGCACAAATGGGCTATTGTGCGTTGATGGAAGTGATGAAGATGCTAATAATACAGGTGAACAACGTAAAGTCTACTAGTATACTCCAACGTTTTACTTTATTGGGAAATATATTATTATATATTGACAAGTGCTGTTTATCGCGATAAACTGATTTTAGTTTATTGCAATAAACAAGTTTTGGAGGTTATCATAGCATGGATAAAAATCTTAAGTTATTTGATGCTGAATACCGGTTTGCCTGCATAGTTTGGGAAAATGAGCCTATTCAATCAAGGCAATTGGCCAATCTTTGCGAACAAAAATTTGGATGGAAAAGATCCACGACATACACTGTTTTACGGAAGCTCTGTGAACGAGGAATTATGAAAAATGAAAATTCCATTGTTTCTACATTAGTCGATAAAAAAGTAATTCATCAATATGAGAGCAACACTGTTGTTGAGCGAACTTTTAATGGATCTTTACCCAAGTTTATAACTGCGTTTCTGAAAGATAAAAAGTTATCCAATGAGGAGGCTAAGAAAATTAAAGACTTGATTGATCAATATAAGGAGGACTGATGCAATGCCAAATATATTTATTTATATTTTTAATATGAGCATTGCAGGCAGTTATATAATTATTTTGGGTTTATTTGCAAGGTTCTTTCTTCAAGCGCTTTCGAAAAAGTATTCGTATTTCTTATGGGCAATTGTTTATTTACGACTAATTTTTCCATTTACTTTAAATATACGTGTCATATTAAACTTTTTTAGGGGTTATGAAGCAATCAGGATTATTAGCAAAACAGAATTTATCCCACAGCCAATTGTTACAGCTCTATCAGACATAGATGCTATGGGAACAAATGTATCTTTTGCATCATGGGTGATAACCTTTTTAACTTTAGTTTGGTTTTTAGGTTTTATTGGGCTTATTCTAAATGAAACTTTTGCTTACTTCTATGCAAGAAAAAAATTGTTGACTGCTATAAGAATAAAAGACAATATTTTTGAAACTGACCAGATTTCTACACCTTTTCTGTTTGGAATAATTAAACCTAAAATATATGTGCCTATAGGTATAACCGAAAAAGAAATGGATTATGTACTTTGTCATGAACAGATTCATATCAAGAGAAAAGATTATTTGATAAAACTTTTTACATACTTTGTGACGGCTGCTCATTGGTTTAATCCGTTTGCTTGGTTGGCATTTAAAAATTTGAGTTGCGATATCGAAATGAGTTGCGATGAAAAAATTTTGGCTCTGTTAGGGAATGACGTCAGAAAAGAATATGCCGAGACGATTTTTTATTTTAGTAATACTAAAATAAAAATAACAAGGTCCATGATAGCATTTGGGAAGAGTGATACGAGAAAAAGGGTAAGCAATGTATTGAACAAAAAGAAAAACAATGTGGTTAAGATTATTGCAATTACCATAATAAGTTCTATTATCATTTTAGGATTGATATTCAATTCTTCGTTTAGTTCTTTATTTAGCTTTATCGGTAATAAATATAATAGCTCGGAAATACGTCGCCTTGTAACGACAGATTTATCTAATATTTCCATTGATATGATAGAAATTGGTTCAAATATTGAAGATGTAGATTTATCGACATATCAGAAAAGTGATCGTTTTAAGAATAAAAACGGTGACTTCACCTACTATTTTAATGAATTGGTACTTGATATTGACGCCAATAAGGTAAGTTATATATTTGCCTTTAACAAGGATGTGGTATTAAGTATATATGGTAATAAAGGAATATCTACTATAGACGAAATAACAGATTTACTAGGCAAAAATTATTTAGAAAAAGCAGAAGATAATGGGCAACGATTGATGAAGCATATTTATAAAGATAGTCAAATCGGTGTAGTAGCAGAATTTATTTATAGTGATTATGACCGACAATTTGTTTGGATTACACTAAGAAGTATACGTTAGTCTTTTTTCCATACCAATACACAGGGAGCGTTTTATATTCACAAAAAAGCAATAGTATTTAAATAAGGAACTCGATAACCAATAAAAGTTGCCTCTATTCATGCTGACAACTGCAGACAACTTTTATTGGTAAAAATAGAGAAACAACAATCATCTATCTCGTGAAATATTTCAAAGGAGGGGATGCCAATTAATCTTAGGCAGTTACAAAAGACAAAGTCGATTAAAATGAGGAGGTTTTAATTTATGAAAAAGTATCAAAAGAAGATGTTTAGTATGTTGCTTATAATTTCCATCATGTTTACTGCTTTCTCTTCAGTTGCAATTGCTTCTCCTGATTTAAATGAACAAAATATTGAGGTTAAGTTCAGACAAATAATTGAAATGCCAGAGTTTGATGATGATAGCAGCCAATTGTTGAAAAAGATAATTGAAGCCGGAGCTGTTACTGGCTGGTATTACAATGAACCAGAACAGCGTTTTGAACGTCTTATAACTTATTCGGATATTCAATTAACAGTTGAGAATACCAATGTTGAATTGAATAATAACGGTTGGGGAGGAGTACTGACTCAAACGGATAAGGCTACAAAGGTTACGGCTTATAACCCTATAATTGATAAAACTTATACACAATTTATCAGTGATGGCAGCACAGATACCACAGTGATATTTGATCTCGACATTAGTCCAATGCTCTCAATTGATAAGGAGAGTATGAAAAGTCTTGAAAAAATTGAAAGCACACTAATATCACCGCAAGCAAGCACAACAGACCCATATTGGTCTGATGGAGAAAAAGGTGTGTATGGATATCGTTTACATTGCAATAGATTTAATGGTTATTTAGGTAATGGCACCTATTATTCAAACGATGCGAGTTCACAAGCTCTTTTGAATTTCTTTGGTAGCGACTGTGATTGGGCATTAGCTTCATATTCCAATTGTTTAGCCGATTATGGTTCTAATCCTCACTGTGCCGCTTCTCCAGATACGAAACAAGCTAGTTGTTCAACTCTTATAGGACATTACAATCGTTTCCATATGCGTACTTCATACTCTGGTTGATTACATATAACCTAGTTTCAAATTAGTGTCCATCTATTATCCGATGTTCATTGAGCAATAGATGGACACTTTTTATGTTTTACCTAACAGGTCAATGCTTATTATTTATTATGGTAAATTATTTTATACATTCAATAATACTTGATTTATAAAAATCTATAATTCTATATCCTATCTTAAGCCTTATGGTGGCATTGCCGCAGCCAACAACAAGCCCGAATATGCTTACTTTATCAACTTTGAAGCTAAGTTTATAGAGTGCTTGAATGTCACCTTTATAGTTTTTTTCAAATTTTGCACTTTGATTGCCTGTTCTAATTCCATAAAAACATCTTCATGTATTTTTCATCGCCAATTCAAGGCTCGAATATTACTCCAATCTCATTTTTTAAAAAACGCCGTCACTTATAGTACGGTTCACCGTACTGCTCTAACAGCGGTTTTAATATTATATTAGTAGGTCTATTGATTTAGTTACAAGCGAAAACTGGGTCTCTACCTGTCCCCTTGTCCTTTCCTAAAAAGCGATGAAGGTGATTTAAGGCTTGCAATTCATACGCCAAAGGAAATGCCTATTTTGCGTGGCGAATTGGTGGAAAAACTGAATTCCAAAACAGTCGAATGTGATGAGTAATTTCAAATATGTGCGCCTATCTTGTCTATCTCAAAACCCACACAACAAGAAGGGTCATTGTTACAAATATTGGGTGTCACTCTGCCAACTTATTTTATTGTATAAACAGCAAATCTGAATGCTTACTAAAATGCAAAAGTAGCCCAGAAGCAATTTTACATCTCACTTTCAGGCTGTTTTCGCAGTTATTTATGATACGGTTCACCGTAACACCATAGACCTCAAACAGAATTATTTATATGCAATCAAAGTTACTTGTAGCGAATAGCTTTAGTATAAATTTCATTCTTATGCTAAGATATTTCTATGATATAATTAAGCGGTAATAATTAAGGTTGAATGCCGGGTACAGAACATAAGAACTTATTAAATCAATATGTTCTTATGTTCTGTACCTGTGAAACCTCCGAAAAAGGAGACTCCTAGAATAAGTATACAAATCAAAAAATAATTATGCAATCAGCAGGTGCCAAGTAGCGAGAACAGCCACAAAGCACCTGTTTTTTAATTGGACTCCTTCTTCAGCGAGATTGTGAAGGAATGTATAAAAAGGGGATCTCATAGGCAAAAGACGCCATATCATTGATACGACAGACATAGCTGCCAATGTAAATTACCCTTCTGACAAGAAGCTAATACGAAATGCCTTTGTCAAGGTCGTCAAGGAAGTTAGCAAGTTCAATGAACAGCTTGCAAAAGAACAGCTGGAACATTTTGAATCGAACATTCAAAGTGAGTATGATACAAACAATAAGGTATATGCCAAAAGGCACTTTGAAATAGCAGGAGAACGATTAGAATATCTGTATCTAAAGACTTATGAGGAACTACATAAGAATCGTAAATATCAAGAAGTCTTTGGATTATGTTATGACCTTGTAGATCAGTACCTAAATCACAGGAAAGACAAGATTGTCAGCGTTGTAGACTCTGATGCCAGAATCGCTCATAAATCTCCTGGGAATATTAAAAAAGGCTACAAGGATCATATCATTTTGTGATTAAGGTCGCTTAGAGGTAGGGGACTTCTTGCATAGTATTGTTAAATTATAGTTAAAACAGCATGCTGTGCGAAACAGCATTTCGGCCTCTTTCCTTGGCTCTATACAAGCCAATGTCAGCTGCTGATATAAGCTCCTTGACAGTCTTTCCATCTTCGGGAAAAGTCGCTATACCAATGGAAACTGTAAACCTTGGATTGTTTGTTTCGGCTACCTTGCTTCTGAAACGCTCTGCAACGATCCTTGCATCATTGGCGGACAGTGTTGGCAATACAATTATGAATTCATCGCCGCCATATCGTCCCAGGTAGTCAATGGACCTTATGTTGGCCTGAGCAATGCTGACAAGGGTCCTAATACACATATCACCTGTAACATGACCAAGTGTGTCATTTATTGTTTTAAACTTATCTATATCAAACATAAGAATGGAAAAAGTCTGCCTTGCTTTGGAGGTCGTTAGCTTTTCAATAATATTCATAATTGCCAGCTTGTTGTAAGCCTTTGTCAGAGAATCTGTTTTGGACAGCTCCAGCAGCTTCTCATTGGACTTCTCTATTTCAATGGTTCTTTTTTTGACTTCATAATAGAAAGATTTTTCAACGGTGTTCTTTAGCTTTTCTGCTTCATTGACCTTGTCCATAAAACTGCTGTAAACAATATTATAGAAATAGCTGAAGCAGGTCACATAGCCGGAAGCCTCAAGACAGAAACCTATGACAGCCAGGTATTGATTCAGATATTCAATACTGTAAAAAACTTTACTCAACAGCAATAGTGCAATTGCTCTTTTAAACTGGATATCCTTTGAACCTTCTGTTTTTATAAAGAAGAGTACCAATGCCAGAGCGGCTATTTGCACAAGCCACTTGATCAGATCTGATTTTATAAAAGTAAAAAGAAAATTATACTTCAATGCAATCACTATGTTGGCGGCAGTAAAAACATAGGCCAGATAATAGAGAAACTTATAATTCTTATTCTTTTGACCATAAAAAGCAACAATAAGCATATAAAGAGAAAACATTGAAGTCGACAGTAAACCTATGTCTATTTGAAAGGCATCCTTTAAAAAGATATAGTTGACTGCATTTGATGCCAGTATTATAAGAAAGGCTGCGCTAAAGAGCTTGAGTTTATTATTGCTCCTGTACATTGTCATGGTAAAGACAAAAATCAGGAATGAAAAACAACTGCTTGTTATAAAACTTGCATTAAAGATAACCTCAATCATCAAGAAAAACTCCTTTACTTCAGAACTATAAAATATCTGTTGCCTATATAAATCGCTTTTACTATATTATTGTAGTTGTGCAGCAAATTGTAATATAGTAGGAAAATATTTGCAATTTGCTGCACAACACTAATTAATAAAGTAAATAACTGACTCATAGATGTTTTATATTAACGCTATGTCATACTAGTCTTCTTAACTCAATATAACCTGATTCCGATATAAATAGTGTAAATTTAAAAGGTTTCATTGGTTTTAGGGTTATTTATGATACGGTTCACCCCGAATAATCCTAAACCCTCGATACACCTGTTCCAGCAGTATTACCCGCATGAGCTGATGCGGAAATGTCATAGCAGAAAAGGACAGATGGTAATCTGCCCTTTTCAATACTTCTTCGCTTAGTCCGAGAGATCCTCCTATAACAAAGGCTACGTTGCTTTTGCCTCGCAGTCCTAGTCCGCTGATTAACTCCGCGAATTTCTCTGAGGAAAGCTGTTTGCCATGTATGGCTAGTGCTATCACATAGGTATCATCCTTAATGCTCTTAAGTATGATCTGTCCTTCCTTAAGCTTTACTATTTCTTCCTCTGCTGCACTCATATTCTCCGGTGCTCTTTCGTCAGGCACCTCTATGATATCCAGCTTGCAATACTTTGTAAGTCTTGTGGAATATTCCTGTATAGCTTCCTTTAGATATTTCTCCTTGAGCTTTCCTACTGAAATTACGGTAATGTTCATTTTATTCCTCCGGTTTTGCCATTAATGTCGCTTCTGTCTCGTAGGTCTTATTTTCTCTTTCATATCTTATAGTGACCTTGTCACCTGGCTTCTTACTGTATAGTATACTCTTGAACTTTATCATGGTGTTTACTTCTATGTTGTCTACATGGGTTATCAAATCTTCAGGCTTCAGACCTGCCTTATCTGCAGCATATCCCGCAAGAACTGATGTTATATAGATGCCTTTTTTAATTACAATATTTGTATCTAGATATCCTGCTATTTCTCGATCTAGAAGTCCTATTCCCATATAGGTTGCTTCGAACTTACCTTCTTCGATAAGCTGCCTTACAATTGGTTTTGCAATGTTAACGGGAATTGCAAAGCCTAAACCCTCTGCCGACGCCTTTGCAGTATTGATGCCAATAATCAGACCCTCACTGTTAATTAAAGGTCCACCACTGTTTCCTGGGTTGATTGCGGCATCTGTTTGTATAAGATCCTCCATTATATCTCTTTCACTAACTCGTATGCTTCTATTTAGACCTGAAACAATCCCTTGTGTTACTGTTCTTTCATATCTCAAGCCTAGAGGGTTTCCAATTGCAATGGCGGTTTCTCCTACATCTATTTTATCAGAATCGCCCAACTCAACATAGGGCAGGTTCTTTGCGTCTACCTTTATAACAGCCATATCTAGCGTTGTATCCTGCCAAAGTATCTGTGCTGTCATTTCCTGACCATCCATAAAGTATACTGTAAGCTCTCTTGGATTGGTTCCTACAACGTGTGCATTTGTAACGA
>MGOS01000007.1:0-1712 GCA_001797185.1 Clostridiales bacterium GWB2_37_7 | reverse complement strand
TTGTATCGGTGTTATTATTTTGAGGATATGGAATCAGCTTTCCATATATATATGTAGGTGCTATAGCAGCCATGATAAAACCACCTATAAGTGCTCCTATAAGACCCATCGCCAGATAGGATAACCCTGAGTGCCTTTTGTATTCTACTCGCTTGTGGTTGTCTGGCTCAAAGGTTTTAAAGCTTCGCATCCGTTGAGGCTCTTCTGCCCTATTCTCCATTATTTCTTCTTTATACTCTAAATCTTCATTTCTAACCTTATCATTGTCCATCATTATAACCTCCCAATCTAACTATGCTTATTATATATTATTATAAGCAATCCATACAATTTTAACAATTATTTGCCTTTTGTTACTATTATAGATTATAACTATTATAAATATATGTTGAATATGTGTTAGATTTATGAAAATTAAAATACCGCACCTATCAGTGCAGTATTTTAATCATTTGCAGCTTTCCCTAAGGATAAGCTCTGAGGGTATTATGACTTTTTTTGGTATTTGTCTACCTTCATTTATTCTTTCCAAAAGCATTTGAACGGATGTAACCCCCATAAATTCAGTGTATACCTTAACCGTACTTAAGGAAGGCACCAAATACTTAGAAGTAGGTATATCATTAAAGCTGATTATACTGACCTCATGGGGCACATTCATATTTGCTTCATAAAGTGCCTGTATTGCGCCGATTGCCATAGAGTCACTTGCAATAAAAAACGCCGTAGGCAAATTCCCCTCTTCAATTGCAGCTCTCATTAGATTGTGTCCATCTTCAGAGGTAAACCGTCCAAGTCGAATAAATTTCGGGTTATATTTATCATGCTTTTTCATAAATTCCTGATATGTAGTTAAACGTTCATCCTCAATAAGCTCCTTGTTTTGTCCAACATACTCCACACCGCCAATATAACCTATTTTACTGTGCCCGCTTTGGTGAAGATACTCAAATACTTCAGTCAAGGCTTTTCTAAAATCCACTACTACGGAATCATATTTCTTTTCATTGGGAGAGAAATCCACAAATACAATATTGTTGGAATAAGCCGCAAACTCTTCTACATCTGCTTTACTAAACTTACCTATGGCTATAACCCCATCCAAATCATTCAGTTCGCTTGTAATATATCTGTCTCCATTTTTAAATATAGTTACCATTTCAATCTGTTTGCTGAAGCATTCTTTTTCAATACCCATTGCTATTAAAAGATAGTAAGGGTCTCCAAGTTCTTCATTTTGTGAATACCAATGAATTACGCCAATCTTAATTCTATTAAATATATTCTTTGTTCTTTGCTTGACAGTTTTGTAGCCCAGTTCATCAGCTATTTCAAATATTTTCCTTCTTGTATCATCAGCCACATTCAAACTGGCATCCTGATTCAATACTCTTGATACTGTAGCTGTTGAAACCCCTGCAAGCTTTGCTATATCTTTGATTGTCGTCATAAAATTCTCCCCTTTAAATACACACTAATCTAGCCTTTAGACTATAACTGTATAAGTATGCTGTCCCAATGCTTACATCCCCATGCTCCGTACAACTATCAATCCTCAAATACGTGGTGGCTCTCCTACTCTATTGAAAATACAAACTCTGTTTTTTCATAATATCTCATGCCTGGCTGCAAGATAGACTTATTGAAATGCTCACTGTTTATGCCATCGGGCTCAAATTGAGTTTCAAAGCAGATTCCATCGTGCTTTTGTG
>MGOS01000006.1:12641-19550 GCA_001797185.1 Clostridiales bacterium GWB2_37_7 | reverse complement strand
AACAACGTATATCACAGTTATTGCAAATTTTATTAGATCCACGTCCTGCTCCTGTAGGTAACTCATGTCAGTGGTTTTGGAAAGGCCAAGAGCAATCTCCACGAAGACCTATTGATATCACAAAACTGCTATCCCATGCTTGCGATGATATCTACCACCAGGGACCTTCTGTAAGGAATGAGCTCGTTGTCCGTCGAAAACTGTCAGCTGCAGCCTCGTCGGCTCGGCGCTGTGTGCTGGAGCGGATGCTCAACAATAGCACAGAAGAATGCTTGGGAATTGAAGGCTATCCGGCAGAAAGAAGTGTGTACGAGTCTGTTCTGAAAACGACAGGAATACACTATTTTGATCAGAATGCAGGACATTGGCGGTTGCAGGCTCCTCCTGTTGATAATCCTACTGATTTATGGCCTTCCTGGGAATTTATGGAGAAAGAGGTTTTCTCCGATCCAATTCATCGGGTCGAATTGGCTGACCTGTTTGATAAGTTAGTTGATGTTCCTTTTGGTTTACCAGATGGGATTCATCCAATATTATTCACGGCTTTTTACCTCGTCTTTCAGGATGAATTATTTCTTTATAGAGAAAATAGCTTTATTCCAGATATCCAAATCGTTCATTTGGAATTGCTACAGCGTCGGCCAGACCTCTTTTCCATTTCCGGAGCACGACTTACAGGAACTCGCAAAGCTGTTGTTGAACGACTGGCAATAGGGTTACAACAACCAGCTAAAACAGCCTCAGTGGTGCGAGCATTGTTTCGTATTCTTAAATCACTTCCACCTGTGACTCTGAAATCGACGAAGCATCTTCATTCTGAAGCGATACAGATGAGAGACTGTTTGCTCATCGCTCACTCTCCAGAAGAGCTTATATTTGTCGATTTGCCAAAATGCTTTGGCATTTCACCTTTTATGCAAAACGAGGAACGCGCTGAAGATATGGAGCTGTTTTTTGATCGACTCAATAGCGCTCTCTTCGCCCTTCAAAATCATGCAGAAGATCTCCAAAAAAGTAGCAGCAACCTACTCCTTAATAAATGTGGGCTTTCGGGTGGCGATTTGGGTTGGAAAGAGCTTGAACGTCGAACTGCCTGGCTGGCAACAAGGGTCAATCATGAAGTGTTAACGCCATTCTTGAATTGTGTTATCAACGGAATTCGAGGGGAGCAGAGTACGCGTGCTGCTCTGTCTCTGGTAGCGAATCGTCCGTTTGAACAATGGACCGATCTTGATCTCGAAAGGTTTCCAGGATTAGCGGATGGTATCGGAGGAATATTCGAACAGACATGGCATAATTATGGAGATTCTGGGTCTATACTGACTGAGAAGGAACTGAAGCAAAAGAACCAGCTTCGCATGAAACTTGAACCGCAGTTAAGCATGATGAGAAAACAGAATTCGTCTAAAGCATTGGTTGCTGCATTACGGGAAATGTTAAACGAAATTGAGAAAGGAATAGATTGATATATGGAAGGGTTAAAATGACAACTAAAGGCTCTTTAATAGAGCAAAGCGAAAAACCTGTTCGGCATATACTGGCACTTTCAGGCGGAAAAGATAGCTCTGCACTTGCTGTTTATATGCGAGGCAAAATTCCTAATGTGGAATATGTGTTTTGTGATACGGAGAAAGAACTTGATGAAACCTATGAGTATTTATTGAAGCTTGAAGCATTCCTAGGAAAAAAAATACACCACTTAAAATATTCTTCCGGCTATGGATTTGATGAAATTTTGAAAATCAAGAATGGGTTTCTTCCCTCGCCAAAGTCCCGATGGTGTACGGAAGTTCTTAAGCTTAAACCTTATGAAGACTATATGGGCGATGATCCTGTTGTTAGCTACGTAGGTATTAGAGCAGATGAGTTGCATCGAATGGGATACATTACTGCGAATCCAAACGTCAAAACATTATTTCCATTTAAAGATAACAATATTCGTCGTGAAGACGTGATGAGAATTTTAAAAGATGCAGGTCTTGGTCTACCTCTTTACTACGAATGGCGCTCTCGTTCCGGTTGTTATTTCTGCTTTTTCCAGCAAAAAAGAGAGTGGGTTGGCCTGTTAGAGAACCATCCAAATCTTTTTGAGAAAGCCAAAGCTTACGAAAAATTTGATAAGTTAACTGGCGAACGATACACATGGAACCAAGGTGAAAGTTTGGAAGAATTAGCACATCCTGACAGAATCGTTCAGATTAAAGCAGATTTCGAAAAACGAGCAGCAAGAGCCAGAGTCGCCTTTAAAGGGAATCAAAAACTCAAAGATGTTTGGGAAGACGAAGACTGTGAAGAAGACTTTGAAATTTCCTGTAGTCTCTGCCATTTGTAGGGTTAATTATGTTTAGATTTGAGGTTTTAAGTATTTGTGATCGAGTCTGAATACTCTGGTAGGGATATTGTTATATATGTGAAAATGGAAGAATTTTTTCAATCTTAATGAAGCCAAATGGATGATGTGCTCAACGCAAGTAGATTTCAAAAAAAATCTCAGGTAAGACCAAAAGATTTTTTTAAGTGGAGAGTTGCATGTTAGATAAATTTAAGAGTGAAATTCGAAAATTGGGGTGGCAAGGTGAACTCTATAAGCCTCATAAGCATGTTGCGCTTCTTGCAGGTTTAAAGGCACTAGAACGTGAAGGGTTTTTAACATCAAGGATATACTTTTCTCAGCTATTTAAAGATGATTTTTCTAATATATTCCAATCACTCTCAAACAACGCTGGGAACAGTTGTAGGCCTCATACGCCATTTTTCCATTTACATACCTCTTTGTTTTGGAAATTAATTTCTAAAGAAGGCAAGCAAGAAGAATTGGACAAGGTCACAACAATAGGAAGTGCCGGAGCTTTAGATGAACTTGTAGAGTGTGCTGAAGTATCCGATGAGTTTTTGGAGATACTGAAAAATGGTGAATTGAAAGACAAACTTGTTTTGTATATTTATAGCTGCTTGAGAGAGAATATGAAACCTCAAATATCAATGACTGAATCATTTGAAAGAATGTCTTTCCCATCCAGCGATTCCTCGTTTTCTAATCCTTTTGTTAGTTATCTTAATTCATTGCAGCGTTCAGGAGGGTGCAATGAGAACGCGCTAGCCGAATCTCAGGCCTGCAATCCACAATTTTCTTCAATCCATGTTGAACACCCTCTAGCCAATATAATCTTTGATGAGTTGAGCGGCCCGGATGATAAGCATATTATTTTAACAGGACATGCCGGGGACGGGAAATCAACCTTAGCCTTGCAGGTGTTTAAGAGATTTATAGGAATCGCTTCAGGTAGTCCTTTAAAAAAACCCATGAATGCCAGAGAAGATATGCCTGGTGTTTCTATCTTTAAAGACCTTAGCGAGCGAAATAATGATCAGGATCAAGATTTATTAAATGAATTAGTTCATAAGCAACGTCGGTTTTTACTTGTTACGAATACAGGGACTCTCCTTGATCTTATAAAAAATAATTCGAACCATTTTCATGATGAAAAAATCACATTAGAAAGCAAAGTACTTGATGCTATAAGTACTGAAACCGGCGAGGGAAAACTGTCACTAGGCTCCGTGGAATTCCGAGTTTTTAACCTCGCACGGATGGACAACTTAGGATTGGCACGTCAGATATTTGAGAAAATGATTAATCCTGAACGTTGGGAAGTTTGCCAAGGGAGATCCTGTAAAGAGGGTTGTCCTATTTATTTTAACATAGATCTTATTCTGCAAAATCAACAACGAACTGTCGAAAGAATCTTTCTTGCATATAGAAGGATGTATGAGTATGGCACTCGATTAACGATACGTCAGTTTACTGAACATCTTGCTTATATGATTACGTCGGGCCTTGAGTATGCTGATATCAAGATGATGCAGCAGAATAGTCAGCGTCCCTTAGTTGTAGAGCATCTCTTTTTCAACCGCTTTTTTGGCGATAATGGACACTCTGCTGATATAGATGCATCACCAATGAAAGCAATTCAGGAAGTTGCACGTCAAGGTTTTGGAGAACGTCCATGTCCCATGTGGGAACACCGCTTGTGGTTGAGAAGCAGCGGTAAGACCTTTGATTTTGGTGTGGAAAGCTGCAAGGTTGACTTTAACAAACTCCGCGAACATGGTGCTCGTGAAAACTCTTATCTGGGGATGACTCCAGAACATGCGCGTGAACAGGTACGTCGGATGCTCTATTTTTTGTATGATTTCAATAAAGAGGAGCAGACGTTTTTAGGACAATACCTTAATTCTCCAACACTATTGAAATGGCGAGATTGGCAACTGTATGACAACCAATTGGGATTTCAAGAAAAAACCATTTTAGAACAGAAAATATATCATGTTTTGCAAGAACATTTTACCGGGATTCGGTTGCCGGAAGGATCAACACAGAATGATAGAAGACTCTATGTAACGCTAAGTCGGCGACGAACCGAAGTAAGGCAAAGTGCACAAGTTGTGTTAGCTCAAATTGATTGGGATTCAATTGAATTGAGACTAAACGGTTTTGAGAGTGCATCAGGTGAGACTCGTTATGATTTGATGCTGTATGGGAAAGACAGGATTGACGGGGTTGATTTAATGCTCAAGATTCCGTTTCTTGATTATGTGATGATGCGACATTTTGGTGAGTTGGGCGAAGTTTTGCAATCCTCCTATCTTGAACGGTTAGATCGTTTTAAGGCGCAAGTACAGAAAAGAGCAGCCTCAGGCGCAGACAGCGACCGTATTATGCTCGTACGACTCAAAACAGATCACACTTTTCGTAGACAACACTATGCAGTCAACAACAACAGACTGGAGGTGACCGATGTCCTGTAGCTATTTCCCCTATGATCCTGATGAAGCTAAAGCTATGAAGAATCCTGCCATCCAGCTATTTGGCAATAGATTGTTTATGGATCAAACAGTTAGTGAGCTTTTGGTCGAATTTCTATTAGTGGCATTTTCTCTCAAACGAATTGATCCTGTTGGTGAATTCAATACTACTTTGCCGAGACAATCCACTTTATGGGAGTGGGAAGGGGCTAAACTCGAATATGCACCTCATGCGAGGTTGAACCTGAAGCTGTTTTCATTTTTAGGAGCTTCTCGGCTTGATTCACGCCATCAGACACACCGCAGTCAGCATGAGGAGCTCCTCAAGCGATTTAAAGCACACATCAATATTTGTGGTGGTGGAGAAAAAGAAGATGTTGTTCGTACCATTGAAAATTTATTTTTAGGTTTTCAGGGTGCGGGAAGCGGTCGTGCATGGTGTGCTCAGAGTTTTTTGCCTATCACTGAGAGTTTATTGGCAGGAGAAACTATATGGAATGAGACGGAAGCCAGGAGGAAAAAGCCAGAGTGTTGGGGAGATATTACAGAGTCACTTAGTACCTATCTAACAATGAATAAGCATCGTTTTCTTGGGCGGGGAGGTGAGTTGCTTTACCTTCAACTATGTAATGCATTACGACAGCCACAAAAGAGTATCCAGGAATGGTGCGAAAACAATGATCTTGGACTCAGCAATAACGAGAAAAACCCTATTTGGTTGCATGAAGAGCTAGAGAAATCTTTGAGGCAACTCATGAGTAATTGCCCTGATACTCTCAGCAAAATAGCGTCATTTATAGATACAACTTTAGATCCTGTTACACCTGAAAAAACTGATTGGAGTAATGAGAGTAGGCGCTTTGTGTCGGCCGGTTGGTGCAATGCAGACAGTTGGCAAGAAGGGTATTTGTTTGCAGTAGAGCTACTGCGGTTGTTGCAAACCAATCTGGATGTTGTTGACCGTATTTATCTCCTTGAGAACGCTTGTGCCATGCAAGTATTACGCACCTTGGCGATGCAGAGTGCTCGGGTAACAGCGGCTCACGAGATGGGCTCTTGGCCTGGATACCGTTTTGCTGTATCTGCACCTGAAGACGACCGCCCTCCGATTCGCCGGCTATCACAGTCATCTGTCAAAGCCATTGAAAAAATGATCTTTCAGTCATTAAGAGGTGATCATGTTAGTTTACCTGATGGAAAAGACGAACCTGAGAAAACACTCAAACAAGCTGACAAGGCATATGGTGGAAAACTGTTTATTGGCTTATCCAAACGTATTGGCTTTATAGTACCCAAGCGGGGAAGTGGCGCGCGGTTCATCCTGAACGAGCAGTTATTGCGGATGTTTGTTCTTACGACCGTACCTATTGGTGGTCGCCTGACCTTTGATACCTTTAAAGAGTTGTTAGAACGTCGTTATGGTCTGGTTTTTGATGCAGATGGGTTTGACAGAGCTAGTAAGTGGCTAAGTGGTACTGGCATATATTTACCTGCTGATACCGATGGCTGGCTGCAAGAGATGCTTGAAGCAGCAGGATTTTTGATTCATCTCTCTGATTCCTGTGCATTAGTTCATAACCCTGCCGACCATCTAGATTGTAAGGAGAAATAATGAATTTTTTTGCCCATACGGTTTGCCAGCACCTTGAGAGACAGATCGAAAAAGTTCGTTTAGGAATAACAAGTAACCGCAAAATGATTGTGATGATCCCTGCAATGCCAGAGCAAACGCTTAGCGCTGTTGCTGAAGCCATTACCAGCTTTTGTTTAAAGGATCATTCTCTTAAATTGACGTTAAAAATAGCCACTATTCTTACTCAAAAGTGGAGTCTTGGTGGGAGGCAACTCGCAGATACTCGGGGGTGGAGCGATGAACAAGGAAACTTGACTTGCTATCGTAATATTCCTGAAGATAAAGATAGGTTTTCTCTCGTAGTGCTTTGTGGAGCCGACCGCGTTACTGATGCGGCAAGTCTTGCAGATTTTCATACCTGTGATCCACACATGATATGGAATACGGATATGAACCAAAGCTTCCGTTCTTGGGTAGTTGAAAAACTTAAGAGCATTGGTCTCCATGATTTTGAAGACGATTTGACTGGG
>MGOS01000006.1:12169-12621 GCA_001797185.1 Clostridiales bacterium GWB2_37_7 | reverse complement strand
AATCCTTCAATGTGGCCGTGGAGATCTACTGCAAATTAGTGATTGGCTTGAAACATTAAACCTTGACCATGCTGAAGACGTTTCTCATGCTCAACGAATTATGCTTGGGGAGTTGCAAACGTTTGGTTTGCCTTTGCTTGCTCGTTTTCCCCTGCAACAAAAAAGGAAGAGTTTAAGTTTTTATATTAATAAATCAGCAGAGTTTTTTAATTATACACTTTTTCTTGAAGCCCGTCAGCGCGATAAGGCAATTAAAGCTGTTAATAAAATCCTCAAGACTTTAGAGGACGGTGATCCTGTTAATCTCCCATTGGAAGATGAAGATATCTGCGGGCCATATCTTACGGGTGAGGAATTTCTTAATGGACTGAAAAAATTTGTACAGTCTGATGATCAAATTGAGCGTAACAGGTTGTTACAGTGCGATTTTGTTATCATTTGGGATAAAATTC
>MGOS01000006.1:12015-12157 GCA_001797185.1 Clostridiales bacterium GWB2_37_7 | reverse complement strand
AGCTGGAACCAATAGAGAAAAAAGAAAGTGTCAGAAAATTGAACGGCAATCCAGTAGAAGTAATATTAACGGCTACGTGGATGACATTGAAGGATTTTTTTCTTGAGAATAGATCCAAATCTGAAATCAAAATTGAAGAGAT
>MGOS01000006.1:10716-12000 GCA_001797185.1 Clostridiales bacterium GWB2_37_7 | reverse complement strand
CTTATACAAACATGATGTGGAAAGAGGAGATGATGTCGAGGAAAATCAAGAGCAAGCACGAGATTATCTCACCCGTTTAATTGGTGGGATCGATAGTATTTTCCTCGGACACTTGAACTTGAAGAATGCTGACGGAAGTGAAATCAATATCGCCAGCAGTTTGCTCAATTCTGAGATTGCTTATAGATATGGCAAGAGTGCTGAGCCGGTCCTGGAATTTACAGTAACTGTTTTTGATTCCGAGAGTGACAAGGAATTTAAGCGGAAGTTCGGTTGGAGATTGCCTGAACATCATATGTACCGCCTGTCTGTAGAGTTACTACTGAGAGCGCGTGTAGCTCTGGCAAACCTTAAAGATATTCATAAGCTTCCCGTTTTCCATATCTCGTATTATGAGGAATTGTTACAGGCAACTGCAGACGAAGAGATTAGACGGGTGTTGCTGCATTCAATTAGAGATGAAAGAGATAACAAGAACGCTGTCACAAATTTATTCAGTGGTACATGGTCCAACCAACATGATGCTGTCTCTTCTCGATTAAAGAATCTTGCAGCAAAATATGATGGTTTTATCCAAGAAACCGTAACTTCGGGTCTTTATTCTTCAATTTTCGCGATGAACAATTCATGGAGCGATTTAAGAAAAGCCTTCATGGGAGTCTTTGAAGAAGCTTCGAAGCTGGATGATCTTTCTCAATCTTCTGTTGTTGGAATGCTCACTCGAATCTTTTTGATTATTCAGCCTAGACCAGAACGTTTGGGTATCACCTGGCATGCTGACTATCATGAAAAATCTGGGGTTGCGACAATTTTACACCCAGCTGTAATTGAAATGCTGGAAGCTCAAGTGGTGTACCTGACGAGGTGTTTTAATTATGTTGTAAATAAACAGTTATCAGGAGGACCTTCAAAAGAATCTTTTAAAGCACATGTTTGGCGTACATATGTAGATCTTTCTGAAATTCAATCTCCACTTACAGGCCTTCTTTTCAACGAACAACTCAATCTTGATGCTAATGTCCGTGGGCAAGAACTCATTCATAGAATAGGAAGTTCTGATACTTCCAATACCCCACTTTCTACGCGGCTTCTATTACAATATAACGAGGGTACGGATGAGGACTACTCTCTGAGTGATACAGAAATGTTCAGAGAGACCAGTGAGTCAAAACTATTACTGCGATTGATGCAGGATTATTTTGATCTTCATCCGCATGCTCGTGATGGTGTGAACCTTGCTGTATTCAGGAACAAAGACATTCAACCTGTTATCGCAGCAATACA
>MGOS01000006.1:0-10700 GCA_001797185.1 Clostridiales bacterium GWB2_37_7 | reverse complement strand
TTAGCAACTAAACCGACTGCTCAGACATCGAACAAGAGATACATACTCAATGATGAGCGGCGCCGGCCTTATGCCATCAGTGTAACGTTATTTACTGAATCGAATGATGAGACGGACGTTTCAGCATGGGTCCAGCAGTGGAAAGAACGTTGGGAAGCAGCTGAAACAGAGAGCAAATATGAGTTATACAGGCGTAGTCGTTTTTCAGTTGCACATAGAATCGTGGAAAAAAATGGTCTTTCCTCATTTCAGTCACTCATAAATCAGCAATTTGAAGCTGATATTGCCATATTTTACAACTTCATTGGAGCTGGAGAAGGTGTCAATAGATTTGAACATGTAAAAGAATTTGATGTTACTCGTCATCATTTGAAATTTCCGATTTTGGAAAAAGCATGTTGTTCTGTTAATAGCCCTGCTGAAATGTATCGACGAAAGAGAGTAGTCAGTAACAGGCAATTCGTGCTTGGAGCGTATCATGCAAATCTTTTGCACTCACTGCAATCTGGCTCAAATCAAAAAGGCACTTTGGTTGTTGGAGCCGGTGATTTTACACCATGGCGAGAGTTAATAGATTGTCTCCATAAAAAAGCAGAATGGATCATTTGTGTCGATCCCAATATGGATGAGCGTCTTATCAAAACACCTTCTCTTAATACAAACGCAGTACGAGAAATAATTGGATTCGGTTCTGGTGTGGGTACCCATGGAGAAGATAATTACACCATTTCCACAGAGCAGTTTTCTTTGGCTGATGTTCATCAGAGATTACAGGCTTCTATTAGATCGCTTTATGCTGCAGAGGCAGGTTGGAGTTCGGCAGAGTGCGATGACGTTGCAAAGGGCATTCTTCGAGTCGCCACTCTGCTTTCTGGCCTATCATTAATTAGGGCTACAGGAGTAGGCGACGAATACATTCGAGATTTTATGGCTTATTCGTTGTCTAGATTAATGCTAAAATCTAATGGGAGTATTCTATGTGAATCTTTAGTGTCTCTTGACGCCTACAGGCATTGGTTTGATTTATCAGATGATAGAAGTCGACCTGATTTACTTTGGATTCGTGCCGAGATTGGGCAGGACAACAGAATCCTTGTAAAGATGCAACTCGTCGAATGTAAAATGGGGCAACAATCTAAGGAACATATTGTTAAAGCTAAGAGTCAGATTGAAAATGGTTTAAGAGTTTTGATGTCTTCTTTTGCACCATTGAACGATGAACTTGAAGATGATCGTCCTGATCGACGTTACTGGTGGATGCAGTTGCACCGGCTGATAGCAAGTAAGACAGAGGTCAGTAAACCCCAATACTCGATTGCATTGCTTGCCTTAGAGCGGCTTGCAGAGGGAGACTTTGAAATTGTATGGGAAGCATCTGTGTTTGCCTTCTGGATTAATATGGATCCTGGCATTAAACGGGTTGGATATTGGAATGCAGGTGAAGCCCCATCAGTGACTGCAAATATTTATGAGATAGGCGGAGGTTTTGTTAAAAAAATAGCGACTGATTTTGAAAATCAATCAATTGATTGGAGTCAATTCGACAATCAGGGGAACGAGCTGCAACCAGAAGACAATGAGGGTATTCAGGGTGATGAAGATGATGATTATACACCTTGGGAAAACGAGGAGGAGCCTGAAGAGGAAGAGAACGGTGATGATGTTGCTGAAGCAACAGAACAAAGTGTCAATACGGTAAACGACATTGATGTCGAAAACAGCCATTTGCCAGCCACTGAGGAGCGAGTTGCCAACTCTAGTCCGGAATCAAATGAAAACAATGATTCCAAAACAGGAATGGCTAATGTCACACAGGAGGCGGATAGCGCTGATACAACGCAAGATTCTGTTTGTAGGATATTACTCGGACATACGGTCAAAGGTAAGCAACCAATTTATTGGGAGTTTGGACACCCGGAGCTAGCAAATAGACATATATTGATTTTTGGCTCGTCTGGCCAAGGAAAGACTTATGCAATCCAATGTATGCTGTGTGAAATGACCAGGTTTAAACAAAACAGCCTTATCGTTGACTATACAAATGGGTTTCTACCTAATCATCTTGAAGAGCTTGCCAGACCGATCATAACTCCAAAACAACATGTCGTTCGGCAAGAGCCTTTGCCGATCAATCCATTTTTGCCGCAAATATCTGATAATGGCGGAATTGTCATTGGTGAAAATTCAAACGCTGTTGCAAAGCGGATTGCAGGGTTATTTGATGCAGTCTATAACATCGGAGATCAGCAGTTTAGTGTATTGCATCGAGTTGTAATGGATGGTGTTGATTCTTTGAAAGAAAACATGAATCTGGACGAAATGCTCTCCATGATTGAAGATTTGGCTGAGGATAAAAAATACAAATCATCAGCTCAAACATTATATAACAAACTGCGTCCTTTTGTACTGGATCGACCGTTTTCTCATGGGGTAGGAGGCTTCGATTGGGATTCTCTTTTCCTTAAGCAAGATCCACTTTGTAACATATTTCAGCTTGCGGGAATGGATATGCACTCTGGGAGATTAATTACGGAGTTTATCCTTTGGGATTTGTATGGTCACTTACAATCGAAAGGAAAGAAAACTGACCCTAAGGTTATTGTCCTGGATGAGGTGCAAAACCTGGACCATAAAGAAGGCAGTCCCCTTTCAAAATATCTCAGAGAAGGACGAAAATTTGGCTTGTCTCTTATTCTTGCCACCCAGACTATGAGTAATTTGAAAAAGGATGAACGTGATAGAATGTTTAATGCTGCCCATAAGCTTTTTTTCCGTCCTGCAGACACTGAGCTAAAAGCATTTGCTGAAATTGCCGCTCTTGCTACAAGGGAAAAGGTCGATGAGTGGGTCGTAAGACTCTCTACTCTGAAAAAAGGTGAATGTTATTCCATAGGTCCTGTTGCAGATCCTTCCAGTGGGAAGCTCATTTCAAGGCCACATAGAATAAAAATAACATCTCTTGAAGAGAGAAGCTTTAATGAGTAGTAGCAGCAAGTTGGCCAAACGGCTCCCTCGTAATTTCCATAAATCTTTTAAACCAGAGCGTCATTATATTTATGCGATGTTGCAATTCGCAGCATCGGGGCAAACAGGTGACTTTCAGGAAATTGCATCATTGACTGGTATCCCTATGGGTTCCTCAAGCGGTAAAGTGCCTGCCATTTTAGATTACTGCAGGGGGATGGGGCTAATTTGTCTATCAGCAAGCTCTGAAGGTTCGTCAAGAAAAACACCTGAATTGACTCCTTTTGGTCGCATAGTCCTTTTAGAAGACCCATTTCTGAAGTGTGAAATAACACAGTGGATTGGACATTTTAATTTGTGCAACCCAATGTCAGGGGCCGACGTTTGGTATCAGACCTTTTTTGCCGGGGTACAATCTCTTGGGAGTAGCTACAAACGCGAACAACTTGAAGATCATTTAAGCTTGATATATGGGCTTAGTCAAAGAAATCTGATCGGCCCAATGGTGGGGATGTACGAAGATGAAGCATCATTCAAGAATTGCTCCGTGCTATCAGAGCATGAAGGGATTATTTCGAAAAAATCTGCTCCAATTTTAGATGAATTGGGACGAGGTTATGGGGCTTGGCTGCTTCAACTCCTCAAAGACTTTTTCCCGACACATAAACAAGTTCCTGTTACGGACATAGATAAGGTTGCAGGCTGGAGAACTATACCCGGTTGGTCTATTTCATCAGCTATTTCTGTTTTGGACTTACTGGAAAAGAAGGGTCTGGTAAATGTTGATCGCCATATGGAGCCTTGGCTCGTTAATGCTGTCGTAGGTACAGAGCAAGCTTGGAAAGACATTTACTTAGACATGATTTAACAGGGGAAGAAACATGCCACATCAGCTTAGTGATATTGTAACATTTAGAGGGGATAGACTATTCAATGGAGCTGTAAATATTGAATGGTTTGGCAGCGACCCTGATAAGGCCAAGTTGGCCTGTGAAGCATTTGTTTTTCATGGCCCTGAGTACCATGGTGTGAGCCAGAAAGATATTGGTGATAGTCATGGTCACAAACTAATTGATACGGCTAGCTTTACGAGATCTATTATCCGTAGATGCTATGGCCTTGAGGATCAACCTTTCACCTTGGCTATTGCTGGGTATGGTACCGGGAAATCTCACCTCGGTTTAACCCTTGCAAATCTTATTAATTCACCACGAGGTGAAAGTGCATCCTCCATCTTAACTGCTCTCAATTGTGCCGATGGCGAACTGGCCGATGATATAAGTCGTACAATTCGTGAAGCGTCACAGCCTTGTTTGGTTATCACGTTAAACGGAATGCGCGGTTTTGACCTTTCTGCTGAAGTAACGAAACAACTTACTACTATATTGAAGCGAGATGGTCAGACAACCAAACATCTGGATGAGTTAAGGCCTAGGTTCGGCCAAGCGATATCATTGATAGAAATGTCAAATGAGACAGTAAGGAAAGAATTGCTTTCATTTACTGAGGTCGATTCTGTTGCCAATTTAGTCAGTGGGTTAGAACAACACGATGAGAGACTATACTCCAAGGTCTATGATTTTTTTGACAACAAGGGGATGCCTATTCGTGTGTTAGCAGGGGAATCTGTCAGGGATGTCATAGATATTGCGGTAAGAGAATACTGTGGTACAGGAAAACCCTATAGGTCTTTGTTGATTCTGTTTGATGAATTTGGGAAATATACTGAATTTGCAACAGTAAGAAGTCAGATAGCGGGCAATGGGGTTCTACAGGATCTCTTTGAAGCCGTTCAGTCAAATTCAAATTCTGTCTGTTTTGTTGGTTTCATACAGTTTGAGCTGAGTTCCTATGTAAAAAGAATTGCTCCTGAGTATAAAAATGAAATATTGAGGTATATAACCCGATACCAATCCGCTGATCGATTGTATCTTTCTATTAACCTGGAAACATTAATAGCAAATCTTATCGAGAAGAAAAAACCTGAATTGCTTAGTGATGAATTTGACAATGAATTTTCCCGAAATGTTTCAGGTAAGACAATTACAAAACTTAACAAATGGTTTCCTCATTCCCAAAATTTTCGTACCTGGAATGATTTAGAGCTATTCCATTCAGTAATACGGAAAGGATGTTGGCCCCTTTCACCATATAGCACATGGCTCTTGTATTTTCTTGCCTCTGCAGGAAAACACTTACAAGAGCGTTCCGCCCTGGCTCTTTTAGGAGAGTCATTTAGTAAATTCCAAATGCATGATTTGGAAAGCCTTGATAGTTGGACGATCTCTCCGGTAGATCTCTGTTCTGAGCTGTTGTTGAATGAACTGCTAAATTCAGAGGAGATTGGACAGCAGGGATCTATTGCACATTCATATACTTCAGTTATTTCAAAACATGGCAGTAGATTTTCTGAGTCACAGATAAAAATCCTCAAAGCAATACTCTTAGCATCGAAATTGGGGTTGGTAGGTGAGAATAAAATTGACACTATTCAGGCAATTGCTGAGTTCTCTGGAAACTCTATAGCAGCTACCAATTCTGATGTTGTTCTGCTCCAAGAAGAATTGAATGTCATTGAGTGGGATGATGCTTTTAAAGCATTTGATATTTTAGGAGATGCTGTTCCTCGTACTCAATTTTTACAGTTTATTAGACAAAGAGTTGCAAGTGCTTACGATGAATCTGGTAAATCATCACTTTTTGCCAGTAAAGCTGCAGAGTGGTGTGATTTGTTAACGGATATCGATTGTGATTTTGCAGAGGTTAATAGAATTGATACTAACGAGTGGAAATATACATCAATCACTACAAATCTTGATTATTTGGCTCAGCAAATAAAAATTGCTGGGGATCAGTGGTTGCAAGCCGTAGATGTATATCAAGGGCGAGGAACAGTCATTTATTGCTATGCAGAACCGAGTAGATCCGAAGAAGAAATCACTACTATAGCAAATAAAATTCTAAAGAAGGCAGCTCGGGAAATTGGAGTTAACACATTGCCAGTTTTGGTGGTCTTCTTACATGACATAGAGGGGAGCCTTGGCCAGTTGCTGGCAGAATACTCTGTTTTGCAGGATATTAGTGAAAATGATAGAGCAAAATTTGGCAATTTAGTAGGTGCTCAAAATGAAAAGTTACTTAAATCTATTAGAGAGAACATTAGTAGTTTGATTAAAAAACGCCACTTTGTGTTGCCAGTCAAGAACGATGCTGGAATTCGAAGATTAAGTCAGATTGGTAATTTGATATTTAGCGATATCTACAAAAAACCTATTTCTTTTCCTTTTGACGGCTTTAAAACAAAAAATGGAAATGGTCCCAATACGTGTTATGAGTTGACCTATGAACTAATGCACGGCAAACTTGACTATAATGGCGTAACTGCGAAACCTGTTAAGATAAAAAATCGCGCAATGGCTGTGTTAAAGGATAATTGGGGAATTTTCAATAAAAACGGTTCGATTTCAAGAAGACCGGCCCACCCCATAATCCGCTCTCTAACTGAAAAATGGGATGATCAATTAGCGAGAGACCAAAGGTTACCTATTGCTGAGGCGGTACGGGAGATTTGCAAGCCACCATACGGAGCCAATATTGCTTCGGCTGGTTTGTTTCTCGGAGTATATATTGCACCACGCTTTGAAAATCTTGTGGTTATGAAAGGAGGCTTGCAATTAGGCATTGGCCAGTGGATTGAGGAAAACCTTTTCAGGGGGAAATTTTTAAATTTGGCCTCGATGCAGTCTGTCGATTTAATGCAGCTAGGGGAAGCGTCCTCAGAGTGGGAAAACCTTCTGGATGAATGGGAGCAAAGTGTAAGCTATCTTTCCCGTGTTAATTATTTACAGCGTGCAATTGAGCTAAAAGAAAGAACCCCGATTCCTCCTATGCTTGTGTATAGAGAAGATGGATTACGACAGTTGTCGAAGGCAGCCTTTTATGAAATTCAGAAGGTAAAACAAGAGCAGGATAAATCTTGGGATAGAATTGATAGAGGCTATAAGCATCATGATTGTTCCTCAATATCCCGGGGGGCTGCGGGCTTAAAGACGTTACTTGACCAGATGGAAAGCGAATTGGGGCGTTGGTCAGAGCAACAATTGTCTGAATTGGTCAAAGATTATGCAATGGCGCGGCAATACGCTGTACAATCCTTTGACCAGTGGCTTCCATCTCAAGGGCCTAACTCTGATTCTCCCTCAGATGTCGGAGATTTTAAGCACAAAATGCTTCGTCTTATCGGAGAAAATCTAAAAAAAATAGAATTGTTGGACGAATACGTAAAATTAGAAAAATTTACACTAAATGCAGTAAAAAATGTCGAAGCTCTTACCAGCGCAAAGTTATTAATTAGAAATGTTGAAGCGTGGCTTAATGAGCATTCAGGTGCTCTCAAAACAAAACGTATTGTTGAGGCTCGAGTACTGAAAGAGAAAGGTGTTATATTTTCAACCCAACTTCAAAAAATATCACAAAAGTTTGAAATCCCAGCTATTAAAACCCTACGAGATGAACTTTCAGAATTCACTAAAAGTCTTGGAGATATAGAGAGTAAATTATTCCAAAAGGCGTCAGTACTCTGGGATTCGAGTGTGTCTTCGGAGCATGATTTAGATCGTATTAGTGCAGAAATAGAATCATTAATAGTTTCTTTTGATGGATTGGATTCAGATCTTGAAGATCTGCTTTCCATGAAAAAGGTAATTAAGATATTTCGTACCTGCTATGGTGAGCTTAGAAATATGGATTTATCTTGGAAGCAGTTTAGTTCACTGAAGAAACAATTGATTGATAGATTTCAGGCTGAAATGGAGAACGAAGAAGTGCCATGGGATTTTGAAGAAGTGCTGGAAAGCTATTCCAACACAGTTGCTAAAGATCGAAGTAATCGAAGTGAAGAGTGGCTTGAAACCGTTCTCCTGGACGAGGTGCTTGTTGCTAATATGGATGCAAGTCGTGCAAACGCTCTTTTACGCCAAATTTCGTCATCTCCCTTGTTCTTGACTAAAGAGCATTCAGAGCGACTTATTATTTTTAAAGTCAGAGTTATCCAACGTCTTAGTGACTTAAACATAGAATGGCTTCTTGAAAAATTCAAGGAGTTAACATTACCCAAAAGAACGGAATTTATTGAGCTGGCTAAGGGGTTACTGAACTCAAACTGATTCTAGGTTATAGTCACGTATCTGAATTTTCTCTATTTCGAACAAATTCTTTTGGAGTTCTTCAAAGGTAGGACCGAAACCAGATAGGTCCAACCAAGCAAAGTTATTTAGCTGTTTGTCAAAATTAAGTTGTTTTTTGTAGTTTTGAAAATCACTATCAATATAGCTAGATTTCAAATATAGAGGATGTGGTCGGAACTTCTCACTATATTCAAAAAAATCGATGGATTGTTCTCTTAATTTGATCTTAATCCGTTCCAATAAAAGAGGCAGGGGCTTTCCTTCAAAATCATCATGGCGCATTAAGGATACTTTCCCTGAACGGATGTGGACCTTTATTAGATCCGCGTTTTCAATGTCACCATATAGTTGAGTGGCACAGCCTATGTAAACGCGAAGGATTGCCGGGAGGTCATTCAAATAATCCCGATGGATGGTAAGTGAGTGCCCCTCATCCATTCGGCCCATCTGTGTTTTGTTATAAAATTCCTTACAAGCTTCATGAATATTCTCTTGCCTACCAACTGAAAACAATAAATTCTTGGCTTGATTTACCACATCTGTGTAATTCCCGAAGAATAACTTGATATCTCGTTTCAACCCGTCTGGCATGTGAACATATGGCTTCCGTTGGCCAAAAAGTCCAAGGGCAAAATAGACAAGTAAATCATCGAGTCTTACTTGTTCTGCTTGCCTGAAAGCTTCGTCTCCATAAAAGGCTGTCAAAACATCTAGAGCCCGTGTGTGAGATCCACAGATAGCTCGAATGCGTTCCGAGAATTCGAATTCAGTATTTGCTGGTAGACGACCAAGATAAAGACATGAATTCCAGAAATCATCAAAAAGTTCACGGTGTCTCTCTAACAATGAACGTTGCTTTATCTTGAGTTTTTCAGGATGATCAGAATACGACAGCCGTATCCAGGTCTTTTTACTGGCCTGTCTCTGGACTAGAAAATTTTGTTCTTCAATCTCGTCTTTAAAAACATAAAAAAGACCGGGACCTACGGCTACAGGATCTTGATTTAAAGAATCAGCAATGTAGTTCTTAAGTTCATTTTGGGTATAATATTTTTGAAATGTATTGCGGGAGGTGACAACTCCATCTCCATATTCTTTAAACTGACTGGTAATTGAGTCCCCTCCGAGCATGGCAGAAACGACCAAAATCTTCTTTGTATGTTTATATGCCTGTTGAAGGGTTTCTTTACGTTCTTTGAGGTTTTCAATGACATTTACTACAAAGCCTAAATTCACGATATCAGAAGGGTTCTTGGGTTCGTCCGGATTATAAACAGGATCCCATCCTGAAGCTTCAACTCCATTCTCCCTCAGAATGGCTAGATCATCGCCTTTGCCACAGCCATAATCAAAAATAGTGTATTGGCCTTCAAAATAGTTATGCCGAAGTAATGACTGCATTGGAGTTGATAATTTGTTGCGATCAATTGCAGTCCTATGACGGGCAATTTCTTGCGAATGAACTGCATGAACTGGTGTTGGCGTTTGGTCTTTATTCTTATGTAAATGACCATCCACAAGCACATATCCTTTTTTATTAATAAGGAGTTCCCAGGATTTTTTGAATCCAATCGTCCGTGTGTTTTCGTACAACCCGGCATTTTCACCTTCTTCAGTTATCCCTTGGAACACTGGAGCGGAAGGATGTGTTGATTCTATTAAGGTCTCTTTTCGGTGCAGGATCGGTGGGTTTTCTGATTTCTCGTAACTACTAGATCGGACCGTACTTTTTTCAAGATCTATTGTGTGGCTTGCGTGGAGGGCGGGGTAAGAATCCACAAAAAATGCAGGGTAATACAGGAGGGAAATTTTGAAGTCGTTTTTAAAAAACTTAATGATGTTCCATGAGGTACTAGCAAGTCCTATCTTTTCGATTGTTCTAAAAAGATAGGCGTGTAAATCATGTGGGACAACAGCCATTGCAGATTCATGGAGATAGATTGAATCAGGTAATTTTTTACCAACTTTTAGCTGGCCAACCAGTTTTTTGTATTCAGCGAAATCCATAATTGCATTTTCTTTACTTATGACTTACGCAGTATCTCTTCACGTTTACTGAACTTATTTTATAAAAATCAGAGTACTTAGGCCAAGATCCTTAATTTTAGCATTCTCAATCGTTTTTGAAAGATTAATGTTAAATTCTTTTGGAAATGGTCGGGTGTAAGCTGGGTTCATACATTTGCCATCTTTTTCTCTGCAATCGGCAGGCAAGCAAAAGGGGCACGGAAAAGGGTAATGAAGGGAGAAAGCTGAAAGAGGAGATTTCTCTATGAATTTCTCAATTTTTAACAATTGTCTGATTAGCATTTTTCTATCATGACTTGTGACTGGTTGGCTCGATGTGGTGACGATAGCTGCGTAGTTAAAATAGGAAAGGAATTCACCCCTATTGAGTCGTTTGCCCTCTTCAATAATGACTTCTGAAAGAGGAATCCGATAACAGATTATTTCTCCAGAAGAAAGCATGGTGATCTCCTCTGGCAAACTAATTGTATTTTTCCCCCGGCCTGGATCTTCATGATTTTGTTTAGAGTTTTGTTGAATGTC
>MGOS01000005.1:31328-38092 GCA_001797185.1 Clostridiales bacterium GWB2_37_7 | reverse complement strand
CAATATTTCCTATCAGCATCAGTGATATTTAGTAAGAGCATCACTTGCTCCTTGTAATAGCGTATCGCCAAAAAGCGATACGCTATAGATATAAATTATCTTACTTTCTGCATGGAATAGTACTCTCTCATGTTGAGGTTGCCGGCATAGATCCAGACTGCATTATGTACGATGCGATCCATGATGGCATCTGCATGTACGCCACCACCAAGACGTGAATGCCAGTCTTCCTTTTTGTATTGTGTACAAAAGATAGTAGAAGAAGAGTCATGTCTCCTTTCTATGAGTTCAAACAGAAAATGTTGTTCTTCATCGGATAGGTCATCCAAGAGAAATTCGTCAAGAATCAGCAGCTTGTAATTACTGAACTTTTTAAGCAGCTTGGGAATCCCCTGACTTGTCATCACTGCTTCATCCCGCATCATAAGCAGGTCTGGTATTCTGATATAGCGAGTACTAATTCCCTGTATACAGGCTTGTTTGCCAATCGCACAGGCAAGGTAACTTTTACCTGAACCAGTAAACCCATGAAATATTATGCTGGAATTGGTATCGATAAACTGACATGTGGAAACTTGAACCATTGCCTGCCTGTCAAGTCCACGGTCGATGTAGCAGATGTCAGGGTATGCCGCATTGGTTATCCGAAACTTTGACATTTTAATCAGCCGATGCACCTTACTGTTGTACTTTTTTTGGTATACGAAATCCACCGCTATCTTCATCCGGTCTTCGAATGAAAGGGTGATATATCCGGCATCCTGGCTTTGGTTATCGATTGCTTCAATCATCTCGCTCAGGTTTAGTTCACGCAGCTTTCTGCGGGTTTCTTCATTAAGCATTGCCATTTCCTCCTCCATAATAGTCTGCACCTCTGACATAACCTTGTCCATTACGATTACGTTCTTTTTTATCGGCATCCGACTTGCTTTCAAGATAAACAAGGTCTTGATTGGAGGAAAGAATTGATTTAAGATGTTGATAGCGCGGTATTCTAACCTTAGTCAGAGCTATTTCGCAGGCAACTTCCAATCGTTCTTCGGAATAGCTTTTGCTTAACCGCAGCACGGACAAGGATGAATTATATCCCTGTTCTTTTATTTTGACACTGGCGAAGATGCGATCAATTACTTCGCCAGTATTATTGCCGATAGAATAGGACCACTTTCGGATGCGACTGTCATCCCATTCCACCTGTTGAAACTGATCTGGCATATCCTCATCATGAGTCGACCAGCCGTACTTGATATAATCGGGCAGTCTCTTATGTGCAGCAATCCTCTCGCCATTGAAGTAAATTTCAAGAAGCGAGTCGCTAACTTTAAGGTCAACTGATTTACCCACATATTTATATGGCGCGGAATAACGATTTGTTTTATATGCTACATGACAATCAAGGTTGACTGAATGAGCGTAAACCCATTCGGCAACCTCATATGGAAGAGGTGGGAGTTCTCGCAAGTAAGATTTCTCCATCTTATTGAAGACCAGAGAACGACTTCCTTCTCGTTTCTGAAATGGTGCATCGTTAAACTTGCTCAGTTCTCTTGCAATCGCAAGTTTTATTTCATCCATAGAATGAAAGATTTCAGTTCTTAGTTTTGCAATAATAGCGGTAGCAATCTTGCCTACCGTGCCTTCTACTGATGGCTTGTGCTTTGGTTTGCGCACTCCTGCAGGCATGATAGCAGTGAAATAATGATTGCCAAAATCTTCATACCGATCGTTAAGTACGATATCTCCTTCGCGAGGATGACTGATTACCCCTGTTTTGAGGTTATCGCAGGTAACCCGGACAGTGGATCCGCCAAAGTATTCAAACATGTGAATGTTGCATCGAAGCCATGTATCCTGCTTCATATCAAGACAAGGTTCCACATAAGAATACTGGCTATATGGGAGCGTTGCGACAAAGAGATAGACCTTAATGATTTCTCCTGTATTCCTGTCTACAATTGACATCGTAGGACCACTCCAATCAACTTCACATACGATACCTGGTTTATGTGTCAAGTGATTGGTAAGACTGTTTGCAAGGACATGTTCGGCATAACCTTCGCAGAACTTTGTATATCCCATGGAAATCGATCCATCGGTAATACATCCGTCCTTATATTCTTGCCACAGTAGTTTCAGGGTGACACCAGTTCTTTTCAGTTCTGCGTGGACATGAGAGTAGTCCTGCTGCTTGAAAAGATTCTCCACAGAGAATTTATCAGGATAAAACATCTGATATACTTCTTCCTCGGATTTGTCTCTGACATCTTCATAATTTATGCCCTTTTCATTGGCTATCTTGAAGACATCGCTCACAGAATGCTGTGACATGTGGCGGGTGCGACAGATTTCCCGCTGTGACATATGTGTCGCTCGAAGCTCCAAAATGAGCTTCACCTTGATTTTATTGGCCATACTTGTGGCCTCCTTCCAGTAAAATATTTGAGGGGTTTACCTCAAAAATAATTCTACAGGAAGTGATGCTTTTATGTGAAGCAGTGATGCTATTATACGAATTGAACGCACTCAAAAAGTGATGCTCATGATGTGAACAGGTGATGCCCAAAGGCGTATCGCTGTTGCTCGAGCCGAGAAATAATCAAAGATGTCGGATTTAGGATTGGTTATAAAATAGAGGTTCGGAAGCAGACGTAAGAATTGGTAATTCGGGTTATGAAAGACAAAAATAAGCATCTATCAAAATCTTTGATAAATGCCACTTCATTGTCTATTATTTCACAGTCTCAGTGATGTTGACCTTTATTGCATAATGAATTATTCGAATCTCATATATACATTATCAACTAAAAACTTCTTCAATTCTGGATTTACTTTTTTTATATTTTTATTAATAAACTCTTGTATAAATGGAGCAATGTTATATTGACTACCATCTTCTGGCTCTATCCCGACCGTTAAGGCATCAATGTAATCAGATGAGCTTATAAACGGAGCTTCTATCAGGATTAATATAACCATAAATACAACCGTGATATACTCCAGCTTAAATAAAGTATCTTTCGTAAAACTATCAATACCCTTTTTGTCAAAATTTCCGTAATTCAGTAATGTATAATACATGCCATTATTGTGTACATAATTATTTAAATTTGTTCCAATTGCATCCCAAACATTTCTTAGATTATGTTTTTTGATAACCTCAGCTACAATTTTGTTGGTAGCTAAGTATTTAAGTATTGTAGAAATATGCAAATCATTTAGTCTGTTTTCTATCCATTTTACAGCATTCTCTTCATGTTCTGTGGTTTTTTCATTAAGGATTGAATAATTGTTTGAAACTTCTATAAAATATAGAAGTAAAAACATGTCATCTCTGTATTTTCTTATAAGTGTATTGGCATCACTTATATTTCCATACTGGCAGCACATTCTAATACTGCATAATGTTTTAACCGCCGAATCAATTAATTCGGTCTGTAAAATAAATTTCTTCCCCCCAATGAAAGATGCTATAACATGTCCATTCCATGAGATTAAATCAGATAATGACCAGATGAAGCCTATCAGCTCATTAAGAGATATTTCAAATTTTATGAAACTTTCATCTTCAGTTATTACCTTGCGTCTATTTAACAATTCATCTTCAAAGAACATTTTTGACCCCCTCACCCCAAAACCCAATCATACCAAACCTTACCACCGATATAGCAGTGTTACCGTCTCAACGTGCCTTGTATGCTTATAATAATATTTTATAATATGATTTCATCAAATTTAGATCTCAAAAAATTATTTATGCCTTCAATATCATTATCCATATGTAATTTAAGCAATTTCTCAATATCATTATCACATAGAACCATTATATATTCTCTCCGACCATTTAGAACATCCTTACATTTACTAAGAATACTCTTTTTATTATCTATCTTCCTGCATATTAAAATTCCAAACTTTCCAATATTATTATTAAACCTTCCAATTAACTGGTCAAATTCTGGATTACTTGGTATTGAAGAATAGTTTTTACATTCAATTATAATCTTTGGGCAATAAACGTGATAATTGTTCTTTAACTCATAAAAGAACCCTTTCTCCGCCAAATTATCAAATAAAATATCCACTCTTTTTCTTCCTTCATATATTTTTACTTCCTTTTGTGGTCGTGATAAAAAACTACTAAATATCTTTGTTATTACTTCTGTTATATAATCATGAAATCTATTTGCATCATCATTCCCTGGACTAATATCACTTAATTCACTTACTATACCAGTATTGCTTTCTGTTGTTTTTTCAACGACAGTCTCTATTTTACTGCTTATTAGATTTTTGTTTTCTAATATATCTAATAGACTATCTGGTATTGCTTGTGATAATGTCTTTTGAGGACATTTTATTGTGTTAGAGTTGATATTCATTTTAAAACTAGAATCAATTCTTTCATCATTTAATTCTTCTTTATTACTTAGTACATCAACTAGGTTCCTTGCAATACTTTCAACCACAGTAACCGAAGAGCAATTTGCAGCATACCTATACAACATATGATCATTAATCATCTTAGGAATCTTGATATCACAAAAACCCTGAAAACTAAAACATTCATCTAATGTCAGAAGCCTAGTGTCAAAATTATCTTTTATGATCGGAATATGCTCTCTTTTACTTATGTATAATGTTAATGCAGGGCAGAAATCATGTTCTGAAATAATATATTTTTCTTTTTTATTCTGACTATATCTAAGCTGATAAATTATTCCTTTATCAATTTTTCCGCCTTTGCTTTCTTTTAAAATATCTATACTTTTACCAGTATAATATTTTTCAGATTTAATCTCACTTAGATTTATAATATCACTCAACATATTAGTCATCTTAACTTTCTGTGGAAACTCAAACATTTCAAATCCTTTTAATTCTCTAAAACCAACAATATACATTCTTTCTTTATTATGAGGTATATTACCATATTCCATAGAATTAAGTACTGCATTTTTTATTAAATACCCTGCGCCCTGAAGTTCTTCAGTAATTATTTTTAAGGTTCTACCATTATCATGAGATTTTAACCCTTTTACGCCTTCTAGAAGAATTGCCCTAGGTTTTTTTACCTTTAATAATCTAATAATTTCAAAAAACAAATTTCCTTTTTCATTATCCAACCATCTACTTTTCCCTGCAATAGAAAAAGACTGACATGGAAATCCCCCTATTAGTATATCAAAGTCAGGTATATTTTCACTTCTAATATCCTTAATATCTCCTTCAGCCAAATATACATCTTTAAAATTTTCTCTATATAGAATACAGGCATATTTATCTATTTCATTTGCCCATATAATATCTGCTCCTGCTTGTTGAAATGCCTTTGATAAACCTCCTGCACCTGCAAACAAATCAACAACCTTAAATTTATTACTCAATACCAATCCCTACCTTCAATATTTATCACAAGGTTCAGTAAATGGTCTATTATTTGAAAAAGTTTTCTTAATAATATCTCATTTACCACATGGTATTATTTTACTACCAATACTTTTTACTTTCAATTTCAAAGTCCATTATCCTGCTTATTAATTCCTATCTATAAAAACAAAATGCATTAATTAGATAATCTGAATATTATCAATCAATGCAAATTATATTATTAGCTTTTTAATTATCACATTCCTTATGGACTTAATGCGTAGTATCGTCAGTGAACATGCCACCAGTGACAGGTGCTATACCCAATAGATAAAAAGATGGGTTTATCCTCTGCTGCAGCTCTAGCAAATGCCTCTCCACCCCAAGGATACCAATCAACTGGATTTTGAGCATGTTGCAGCAAATATGGAGATTTTTCTTGAAGCAGTTTGTTGTTGTATTCACATTTATTTCCATTTGAATAAATACTTTAATTCCTACCAAATAGAATTTCTAAAGCTTACTTAGTAAAAATCTATATGGAGCACCATAGCATTGTTCTGATTCAAAATAAGCAAGTCTTTCTGGAACGCACGAGATTATTGAAGGCAGTCCATAACCAACTGCATTTTCTAATGCAAAAGTAAGTGTCAAATATCTTGCATCTATATCTTGGTTAAAAGAGATGCAATAACAAATATCAGTCGCACCATGCTGCTTCAATAATTCTGTAATCCTGATATAGTTAGAATTAGGTTTTGGTATTTCTGTCATATATCTTTCGTTTAATAGATTTCTAAATTCATGTGATAAACGACAAATAGCATCCTTACGCCTATTAGGTGAAAACAACTCAAATAGTATTCTTTCTTGTCGATTTTTTTAAATAAACTTTTAACAATTATTTTCTCACGTTCTTCGTCCATATAAATCTCCTTAAACTATATCATTTCAATCTGAATCTGGATTATTATGGCGATAACATCCATAAAGATAGCATTCATCTGCTAAGTATGGTTCAAATTCAAAATCAGGTTTATTACCTTGCTTCAAATCCTCCAACAATCCATTTAATTTGCTATTTTCAGCTTCAAAATGTTGAATTAATTGTTTGGATTCAGGCTCGTTTAATTCACCATCATTTTCAACTTCAATTATCTGTTCTATATTATTATCAATTGCATCATTCATCAATTTTAAAGCGAACTGTTTTTCGCCACATTTTATCAGTGCATAGGCATAAACCTCCAACAATCCTATCCCAAACAAGTAATCACATGACTTATATAGCCTAACTGCTTCTTCATAATTCTCTGTTATGTAATATATTTGTGCTATATCTAATACATCAAAATAACTTTCATTTCTTTCTTTATTATTTAGTAGAAGTTTCGCAA
>MGOS01000005.1:29704-31116 GCA_001797185.1 Clostridiales bacterium GWB2_37_7 | reverse complement strand
ATGTGATTCAGGAATATATCGTATTGCTCGCTCTAATAATTCTACTGCTTCCTCATCAGCATCCTCATAATATTCATCTTTAGATAGCTTTCCTTCATGCAAATAAAACCACCCTAAATTTGTAAGTGTTTCAATATTGGGATTAAGCTTCACTGCCCTTTCAAGCATCTCTAAGGCTTCATCATATTTATTATTTTCTATAAATACAATTGCCAGTTTATTCATCAGAATTGTATTTTGTGGTGCTTCAGATAATTGTTGTTTTATCTCTACTAGTAATTTTTCAAAATCCATTAAATATTCACCTCATAAATATCCCTATCAATCCTGAAATTGTAGTAATTATCGTTCCAGCTATACTTAGGTTAATGTAGTATCTGAGTTTAGATTTAATCATAATAAAGAGATATCGGGACTATGATTAAGCTTATTAAATATAATTCTCCTCCCGCTCAGCACCCACATTACTCTGACGCACCGGGATTAGCTACTAGGCTCCTTGACGACTACCTATTCCGGACTTTCACCGGAGAGTGTGGTCCAGCTTCGCTGGACGCACGCAAAACAAAAAGGGACAAGGTACCTGTCCCCCCTTTGTCTCATTGCCCCTTATACGGTGGCTCCCTTAGATAACAAACCATTTATACCGCCCAAATTTCCCATTATACTCTCTATTCCGCCTAAGCTTTTAATTATACCGTCAATGCCACCTAGGTTTTTAATTATACCCTCTACACCGCCTAAACTTTCGATTATACCATTGACTCCACCTAGACCATTAATTAGACCGCCAAGTCCTCCTGGATTTACCACACTACCCGGGTTATCAGCACTTGGTTCTTGAATAAGCAATATCAAAATCAACCATATCCACCAATTGCTCAATAAACCTCCTAAACCTCCCAGACCTCCCAATACTCCTTTACTGCCTAAACTGTTTATACTGTTCAAAACACCTTTATTGAATAATAGTAAATAGAGTACGATCAATATCCACCAATTGCTGCCTAATCCTCCCAAAAAACCGCTGATGGGATTTGTTACTGATTTTATTTGAGATGTAACTGGACTTAAAGCTGTGTTGTTTCCATATGCCATTTAATCGCCTCCAAACAAGCCCTTTTATATTATCATGCTATGTCCTGAGACTGAAAAGGTTACAATAGTTTGTCATCTGTTATTTATATAACTAATTTTACATTCTAATTATTTCATTCCTAGAACTTGAATTTATGTAATAACGATGCTACTAGCAATATGTGAAGGTATGAAATTCTATACAAATTATTAAATACTTGGTTTTAAAACACAACAGGGACAAGGTACCTGTCCCCCCGTCCCTTTGCCCCCCCTTAGTCCCTGTCTATATAATAAATCCGACTAGTACATATGCAATAGTTGTAATGACAACT
>MGOS01000005.1:23028-29647 GCA_001797185.1 Clostridiales bacterium GWB2_37_7 | reverse complement strand
CCCAAACTGTCCCGACCATAATTGGAATATTTACTCCTGAGTTGATTGAAAAATTAATAGCTAAAGGCATCATGAGTGCCCAGGTAGCCCAAGAAGAGCCTAACATATACGAAATTATTCCGCTAAAAAGAAATAATAGTGCTGGTATTAGAAATTTTGGGATACTTTTGATCAAATTAGCACTTACCAATTTATTAAATCCCAGATCCTGTGTAACAGAAGTCAGTGCCCAACTTAGTATAAGAATAATAACCAGAGATAAAATTTTCTCTCCACCAATAATGATATGTGTCTCGATTTCAGCAAGACTAATCTTTTGAAATACAAAATATATAGCTGTAAAAAATAATGTAAGCATTGCACCAGAGAATATCGAAACACTAAACTTCGCAGAGCTCAGTGCTTGGAAGAAAGTCTTGTCTTCACCCTTGCCAGTCCACCAGAAAAAGAAGACTGTGCTTATAAGTAGTATGGCAACAGGAATCATTAAGTTCTTACTGTTTTTCGGGTATTCCTCTACTGACTTGCTGTATGACTCTTCCTTTTCAAGATGAGCTTTTGTAAACTCGTTATTTTCCTCAGTCACTTTCCCTAGCTTATACCGTCCGAACCCAAGACTAAAGATAGTTACTCCAATACCAAGTAAAAGCATAGTCCATGAAAAGAAATTCCAAAACATACTTTTCACTACGATAGTATAAGCTGCCTCAGTTACATCCTTACCCTTTATATTGTTTGTCACCAAGGTAACCATATACCCAATATATGCAGTTGCAATTGGTATAAGTAAAATGAGCTGTAAACTGGTAACAGATAATATAAAAGCAAATTTTTCTTTAGACCCTTTCACTTTGCTTAGTATCGGTGTTAACACTGTACCTACTGCTATCGTATGAAAAGCACTATCAAAGAAAGTTATGATGCTAAGCAGCCATGCCCATCCAAGGACTCCCTTTTCACTTTTGACTCTCATTCCGACCTTTTCACTAAACCCAGCTATACCTCCTGCCATTTCAATAAGCTCGGCTAGGGATCCAAAAGCAATTAAAAATGACAGTGTATAAGCACTTTCTTTATCTGATACAGCGTCCATCATATATTCACCGATTGCAGTTATACCTCCCAAGATGCCTTTACTGATTAGTGTTCCTGCCAATACCCCGGCAAATAAAGAAATAATAAGTTTCTTAGTTTTAAATGTAAGTATTATTGTTATTACTGCTGGAACCAACGATAACCAAACCACTATATCAATCCTCCCTATATTGGTATTTTTATCACTATAGCTAATTCTATGCACCAAAGGATTTTAATCCATCAAAATGTTATCATCATAATGAAACTAGTAAAGGGAGCTCTGTATCAGAGCTCCCTTTACTAGTTTCATTATTTCATTGATTTTACTTATATATTCGCTGCTTCAGCCTTTGCAATTACTTCACTCTTTTTAACAGCAGCCTTCTTTTCTTTCGGCAGAATAATATTCAGAACTAAGGCAATAATACATGAAACTACCAAACCAGAACCTGAGAAAATGAGGTTTACTGATTTTGGCAACTGCTGCAATGCTTCAGGAACTGATCCAAGTCCCAAGCCTAAGCCTAGTGCAACAGCCACAATTAATAAATTCCTCTGATTTAACTCATCTTTGGTAATCAGTACAATTCCAGAGGTCGTAATCATAGCAAACATTACAACTGCTGCTCCACCTAGAACACTTTGAGGCATTACAGCAAGTATAGCTCCCAATTTCGGAACCAAGGCTGCGAGGACCAAGAAAACAGAACCAATGGTAACGACATATCTACTCATTATTCCAGTCAAGGATACAATTCCAACATTTTGACTAAAGGAAGTATTCGGAAATGCATTGAAGATAGCTGCAAGACTACTCATCAAACCATCTGCAATAATCCCACCAGAAAGCTCTTTATCTGTGGCTTCTCTACCAGCGCCACCCATGGTAATACCTGAAATATCACCAACAGTTTCAACAGTTGTTACTATATATAATATAAGCATTGCGATAATCGCTGATCCATTAAAGGTCATTCCATACTCCAATGGTGTTGGAATGGAAAACCAAGAAGCATTAGCCACTGGAGTAAAATCAACTTTACCCATGAGAATGGAAACTACATAACCTACTGTGATACCTATTAAAATAGCAGCCATTTTCAAAATCCCTTTAAAATACTGATTAAAGAAAATGATTGTTGCCAATACCAAGCTTCCTATTCCTAAATTCTGCAGAGAGCCAAAGTCAGGTGCTCCAACACCACCAGCGAAATATTTAATACCGGTAGGTAGTAATGATAAACCGATGGTAAGCAGAACTGTCCCTGTAACTATCGGTGGAAAAAACTTACGTAAGGGCTTTAAAAAATAACCTAAAATTGCTTCGAAAAATCCACCGACAAAAGCAGCTCCTAATATACCTGATAAGCCAAACTGCTTACCAATAGCTATAGAAGTAGGAACGAAACCAAAGCTTGTGCCCATAACAATCGGTAAATTTGCACCAACCGGGCCGACGCGGTTAGCCTGTATAAAGGTGGCAATTCCTGCCATTAGCATAGCACTCTGAATTAAAAAAGTTTTTTCTCCTACTGATAATCCAAGAGCACCACCTATAATCAATGGTACAGCAATATTACCTGCAAACATAGCCAGTACGTGTTGTAAGCCAAGGGGAATCGCTTCCTTTAAAGGTGGCTTGCCATCAACATCATATTTTGAAGTTGATTTTGGATTGTTGTTGTTAATTTCTGACATCTTAGTCTCCTCCATTTTTTAGTTATGATTTTATATATTAATTTTTAAATTTGCTGCATCGCTAAGAATACTTTTTCAGGGGTTATTGGAAGATCCGTCAGCCGAACCCCTACTGCGTTATAAACGGCTTCAATAATTGCAGGTGCGGGTGTATTTATAACGACTTCTCCAATTGACTTTGCTCCAAAAGGACCTGATGGTTCAAAGCTTTCTTCAAAAGTAACCCGAATGTTTCCAATATCCTTTCTAGTTGGGATTTTATATTGCATAAAGCTATTGGTTGTCATCCTTCCTACTTTGTCATACCGCACGTCTTCATACATCGCTAAGCCAATCCCCTGAACAAGTCCTCCTTCAGCCTGGATGGTTGCTAGATTTGGATTAATTACTGTACCACAGTCGACGACTGCGACATAATCTATTAATTTAACCTTACCTGTTTCTTTGTCAACCTCCACCTCTGCAAATCCTGCTATGAACGGTGGTGGAGATATTGAGCTACCATGGGTTGCATTACCAACCAGTTGTCTGTTACCTCCAAAACCTAAAACCTGAAGTTCTGCAATTTTTTCTATGCTAATTGTTTTACCCTCATTAATAGTTGTTATCTTTTGCCCATCAAGCTCCACTTCATCAGCTGAAACCTCTAATATTCTTGCTCCACTTTCAATAATCTGCTTTTTCAAATCTTCAGCAGCTTTTACTACCGCCATCCCTGTCACATAGGTTGTACTGGAAGCGTAAGAGCCTGGGTCGTAGGGAGATATATCCGTATCTGCAGCATGAACAATGATTTTTTCTACTGATGTTTCTAAAACCTCAGCAGCCATTTGACTTAATATGGTGTCGCTGCCTGTACCCATATCCGTAGATCCTATTAGCAGTGTAAAGTTTCCGTCATCATTTAACCTAATCTCTGCCGATGCTGTATCTATATTCGCAATCCCTGAGCCCTGCATCGTTACTGCCATTCCAAGGGCTCTTACCTTATTATCACCGACTTCTCGCCTTGGGTACTTATCATTCCAACCAATCAGTTCCCGACCCCGGGCTATACATTTATGTAAGGTTGAGCTCCCGAGCTTGATACCACCTGACACCAAGGAGGTTTCACCCTCTTTAATTAGATTCTTCAATCGGACTTCTGTAGGATCCATATTTAACCTTTCAGCCAGCTTATTGACAGCTGTTTCCAAAGCAAAGGTTCCTTGTGTTGCTCCATAGCCTCTAAAGGCTCCTGCCGGCATCTTGTTTGTATAAACTACGTTTCCCATAAACCTTACGGCCCTTGTCTTGTTATAAAGAGGAAGCGTTTTCTGACCTACAACCATAAAAGTGGTAGAGGCATGCTCTCCATATGCCCCCGTATCCGACAAACCTTGGATATCCATTGCTCTGATGTAGCCCTCTTTATCTGCGCCCAGTCTAACCTTTAATCTCATTGCATGACGACTATTTGTCACCGAAAAAGTTTCTTTTCTGTCATAGATAATTTTAGCCGGCTTCCCAGTAGTTTGTGTAACCAGAGCGGTAAATATCTCTACTGCCCCTGTCTGCTTCCCGCCAAAACCTCCGCCTATTCTGGGCTTAATCACTCGTATTTTACTTGCAGGAATATTTAAAGCCCTTGATAATTGCCTTCTTACATGAAAAGGAATCTGGGTCGAACTAACAACTACAAGTCTACCTGTATGGTCAAGATAGCTAAAAGCGCGATAGGTTTCCATCATAGCATGGGCCTGAGCTTGGATATAGCAAGTCTCTTCTACTACCGTATGGCATTTCTTTAGCTCTTCCTCTACATTACCCACCTCTACCTTTTGGCAAGAAACGATATTTCTTTCCTGTTGCATTCCTATATCGAAGTTACAGTGTAGATCTGTTTCTTGATGGATGATAGAAGGATGGTCTATGGCTTTTTCAAAATCTAAAACCGGTTCAAATACTTCATAATCAACCTTAATCAATTTCATAGCCTTTTCTGCTGTTTCTTCATCTGCTGCGGCTATAATCGCCACTTCATCACCTGCGTACCTCACTATTTCATCTAAAATTAAGCGATCATAGGGTGAAGGCTCCGGATACGATTGTCCAGCAAGAGTAAATCTACATTTAGGTACATCCTTGTGTGTAAAGATGCATTCCACATTCTCTATGCTTTCAGCTTTCGAAGTGTCAATAGACTTAATTCTTGCAAAAGCATGCGGGCTTCTGAGCAGCTTAACAACAAGGGCATTAGGTGGTGCCATATCTTCTGTGTAAACTGGTTTCCCTGTAGCAATGGCCATTCCATCAATTTTGGGTATGCTCTTACCGACAAGGCTCATGCTGCATCACCCCCAAATATTTCTTTATTGCTCTTAATTGCCCCATGTAACCGGTACATCTACACAAATTTCCAGTTAAGTAATGAACAATATCTTCCTCTGTAGGATTATTCAGTTCTCTTTTCATTGCCAATACTGTCATGATAAAGCCTGGACTACAGAATCCACATTGTTCTGAACCTTCTGCTACAAGAACCTGTGCAAATTCTTCTGCTTCATTATATAGTCCTTCCATAGTAGTAATGCTTTTTCCATTCGCCCGAATGGAAAGAGCTGCACAGGACAACACTGGTTTTTCTTCAATCCATATGGTACAGAGTCCACAACATGTTGTATCACAGCCTTTTCTTACACTGGAAACACCATGAGCTCTTAAGGTATCAGCCAGATATTCATCATTTTTCACATTCATAGCTACCTTTTTGCCATTTAAGATTATCTCTATTTGCATAGTAAGACCTCCATAATAGCTCTTTTCACCAATACTTTACACATAGCTTGTCTATATTTGGCTGTACCTCTTTCATTGCTTCCAAAGGTTAATTCTTCAGCTGCAATATCTGCATAATGTTCCAAATGTTCTAAGCTAAAACTATTAGATAAAACTTCAGAAGCCTTTTTTGCAATAGCTGCCTTTTGAGGTCTTGCCCCTACAGCTATGTTCCACTGATTATCCAGTCTTGAAACTGCAACATTTATTATTGGATAATCACTTATGGAATTTCTCAAATGCTGATAAGAGGCCTGCCTTTGGTTCTTCTTTATCAATACACTGATTAAAATATCTCTCCCATAAGGTCTTTCCAAAAAATCATTTAAGGACATTCTGCCTGCTTGATATAATACTACCTCTGCGTCTAAAGCCAGCAGTGCTGTAATTAAATCAGAAAATCCATATTTTGAAAAAACAGAAGCACCTATTGTAACAATATTTCTAAATTGAATACCTATAATATGCTTCACTGAGTTGGAAACGACACCATTAAAATGATTTATTAACAATGGACTGGTTTCAATTTCTCTGAAGGTTGTAGATGCTCCAATCTCTATATGCTCAGCTCGATCTTTTATATAATTTAATCCAAGCTTGGATAAATCTACTGCTGTGGCAATTTTCTTCGAACCCATTCTCAAAAAAGCACTACCACCAATCACAGCATTATTCCTTTTACTTACTAGGGTGTTATACGCTTCCTCAATTGTTTTTGGTTGTGCGAATTCTTTTATCGTAAACATCCTTATGCTCCCCCATAATTCAACAACGATTGTTAGAAAAAAAAATAGGCATGTTGGTTCTACTCGAGCAAAGAGTAAAACCCAACACGCCTAGGACATTCCCTATTGTGCAGGTTAAAATTGCATATCTAAGATAAACTCTTAGAAACACACTTGCTCATAGTCAGACCATTTACGGTAGTCTGGTAGAAACTTGCAGACCCTATCTCTGCGATTATATGAACCATATTCTTTTCTTTAATTACATTTTACGATAAAATAGCTGTTTCGTCAATTTTTTT
>MGOS01000005.1:0-23018 GCA_001797185.1 Clostridiales bacterium GWB2_37_7 | reverse complement strand
GCACAAATGTATATTTATCGTTCGTAAAAATAGCTTATAGTACTAGCATATAACCCTTGTATCGATTGCTATTGCAAAAATTTGGACTTCGTAGAACTCCATTCAATATTCGTATTTTTTCCATTTTCTTGAAAGGAAGCTTTTTACTTAATTCTCCTAAAATTGCTTTCATTTTTGTTAATCGATATTTAACTACACCCCTTTGCCAAAGGTACAATCTGGAAATCTACATTCATCACATTCCATACAAAATCCTCCATGACCATATGCAGAAATATCTTTATATTCAATTTTGTCCCTTATTAATAATCTAGGAAAAATCAAATCAAATACTGTTCTTTTTGAGTACATCGCACATGCCGGCAATCCTAAAATCGGTACAGCCCCTTTATAAGCTAATAAAAACATCGCTCCCGGAAGTACTGGTGCTCCATATGTTATAATTTCTGCTCCCGTTTCTTTAATAGCTGTCGGTGTTACATCGTCAGGATCTACTGACATTCCTCCAGTACAAATTACCATTTCAGCTCCTTTTTCTATCCAGCTTTCAATACCTTTTCTTATCTCATTCGAATCATCGGGCAATATAGTTTGTCCAAGCACTTCACAATCAAACTCTTCCATCTTTGCTCTAATTACGGGTCCAAATGCATCTTTGATTCTTCCATGATAAACTTCATTTCCTGTAGTAACAATCCCTACTTTTAATGTCCTAAAAGGGATCACATCTATAATCTTTTCTTTTCCAACCAAGTCTTCGGCTTTTTTAATTTTTTCTTCATCAATCATTAATGGAATGATTCTTACGCCACCTACTTTTTTACCCTTTTTTACAGGATAATTATTGTGAAGCGTGACCAAAATAATATCTTCCAATAGATTTAGCTGATACAATAGCTCCTTTTTAATTTTTAATAGTCCATCACTTTCTGCAATGAAATTTATTTTACCTTCCTTTACTTCACTAAATGCAAGTCCTTGTCCTGCAGCTAGTGTTCCTAATCGTTCCGCCGCTTGATCCTCATGTAAGACTCCTTTTTCTGTCTCCCAGACATAAATATGATCTTTACCTAAAGAAAGCAGCACAGGTATATCCTCTTCAGAAATGATATGTCCTTTTTTAAATGCTCTATCTTTTATAACGTTTGGAATAATTTGCGTAATATCATGACACAAAACTGCACCGACTGCATCTTGAACCGGGATTTTTTTCATATTGCTCACCTCACTACTTTTAAACGATCCTTATATATAATTAATAAACTCGCTTTAATATTTTCTTACTCATATGAGAGCTGCCTACATCTTATGTTCTTCATGTATAGTATTGCTTCTAAAACTCCCCCTGCGATATTTCTGGATTTATCAGAAATTGTATAACAATTTGCCTTCTCAGAAATTCTAGGATCTATATCCGCTATTTTAAATCCTGCCTTTACCTCACTTCTATTCTTAATAATGCCTCTTAACAGTCCATAAAAAGCAGCTTTTATAGGTACATCCCCTATACATGCAATAACTTCATCTTTTTCAACGATTGCTCCTATATCCGTCTTATTCATTATCCTTCCATCCCTTGGTGCATAAATAACCCGCTCGATTGAATACCCCTCAATCATTCCAGGAGTGCCTGTGTTTCTCTTTGCCATCCCCTTAAAAATCAATTTACCCAAGTCATGCCCTCTGGATGTTTCTATTACCACATCCACATCCGTTCCTGCCACAAACCCTGGTCCAAGGGCTATCGTCATATCGGCCATAGCCTTTGTTGTTCCTAAATTCTTTTTAGCCATAATGGCATCAACTACGATATTTGCTTGTAGTCGTTTTATATACTCACCCTTCGGATCTATTATAACGGGTATATTTTTGTGATTCCACGCCTTATTAATTTCGTCTAAACTGTTAACACGAACTGCTGTAAGCTCCTCAACTTGTGCTTTGCCATCATAAACAGCTTCACTAAATGATACTTTTCTTCTGACAGATGTAGGGTTTGCTACTTCTAAGACCAATACTTTAAATCCACACCTGTGCAGCTTCTGAATTGTACCCGTAGCTAAATCTCCACCACCCCGTACAACAACAATGTCATCAAAAATCATATTCTGCACCATCCCAATGTAATAGAGTTTCATAATCCTTCTGTGTATCTACATCAAATAAAACTTTTTCATCATCAATATCTACAAACCGAACTTCTTCCAAACATCCATCTATTATCTTTCTTCCCCCAATATCTCCTTCTAAATTCATAAGGTCTTGTTTGAACTTTTTAGAAAATATGACGGGGCTGCCTCTTCTTCCTCTATAATGGGGGACAATAATATATTTTTTGTCTTGCTCAAAGAATTCAATAAGTTTATTAATGATGCTTGTATTTAATAAGGGCTGATCTATAGTAAAAAACATGTATCCATCACAATCATCTGTATATGCTAGTCCCAACTTAATAGATTCACTCATACCTTTATCTGCATTTTTGTTTTCAATTACACATATTGCATTTTCTTTTCCCAATTGTAAGATTTCTCTTTCTCTGGCAACTAGAATGATCTGTTTAAAACCGCATTTCAAAACGTTGTCAATTGTATTCTGAATCAGTGTTTTGCCTCTATATTCTAAAAAAAGTTTATCTTTCTTCATTCGCTTCGAGTAACCTGATGCCATTATAATAGCACTAATCATAATACCCTCTACCCCTTTGTATGGATATATTTATACATAGTATCGGTTATTTTTAATACTTCCAATAATAATCTTATTTAATCCCATCGAACTGTGCATATTCATTTTTACTTTTAATTGCTCTGCCTTATTTAAATAATTTATATCATCCGCTTTATTAACAAATAATATCTTTTCACCTTTAGCATTTTTAAATAGTCCCTGCGGATGAACAACAACACTTAATAAGTGATCGAGGGTTATGTTTTCCCCTTCCTTTGAATGAGTCATTTTACAAAACCTCTCACTTCTATGAACGTTGCTTTCGCATATTCTCATTCCAAATGCTTGAATATCTAAAATTCCTATAGTTTTTGTAGTTGCCCCATATACAACAGGTTCATCGTCATCCCATCCCTTAATCTTCTTCTTCTTAGCTCCATCCGCTTCTATGAGCACATAATCAAAATATGAAGCCAGATCGTTTAAATGATTTTCATTTAATCCAATCATTTTATTTTCTGTATTTACTTCAGTCCCGTAAATATGTATCCCTTTTTTATTGATCTTTGCATTCTCAGCAAACTTGTTTTCATCTATACAAATAAAATCAACCATTTCCTTTTGCGGTACATAAATCTTCGTTGTGGTTGTCAATAAGACTCTAACATTATTCTTCCTGAGCTCATGAGCCAATTGAAACATAAGAGATGTTTTGCCCCCTGCACCTATTATAGATACGATATCTTTCTCTTTTAGTCCAATATATCTAAAGAGTCCCATAAAATCACCCTCTTCTTTCATGTACCCTATTTCAACAAGACATACATAGGCTTATTTTACACCACCCTCCTGTTTACGGCAAATCAGGTATGGGTTAAAAATGCTAAATAGGGTAGAATTAGATGTCCTCATGTTCAGTAATATCTGTTTGCTTTGGCAGCATGTCTTCCATGCGATCTATATAAAGCTGATTATTTGAATCAACCGATGCAAAAAAACCCTCTCTAATATCCTTAACGCCCATGATACTCATCTGACTAACCAGCCATTTTACTGATAGACTTCTTTTTCTTAAATTTTCGTATATGATATTCCCTGTTACAATTATATCTGTTAATAGCTCTGTTTGTTTAGGTTGTATTGCGAAATCCTCAGCTTTTATATTCTCTTTCTGCGCTATCTTAACAATACTGATTTCTCCCGTTGTTTCTAAGACTCCATATCTAACATCAGTTATATCAAACACATCCTTCTTCCTAAGCAAGTGATTCAAATCATCAATGGTATAATGAAATCTTTCCAAGTTCTTTTCTAAGATGCGGCCATCCTGAATAACTATTACAGGCTCACCCTGTATAATCTTTGATGCTTTTCTACTTTTTATAGATATAATCGAAATAATATAAGTTAAAACACCAAAAAGAACCAATCCTAATAAGTGGGACCAGGTTCTTTGATTTGTATCTGTTGCTAAAGTAGCTGCTATTGAACCAAAAGTAATACCATTAATATATTCATGCAGAGTTAATTGTGCTACCTGCTGCCTCCCTAATAATCGTGCTATAAACAGTATTGAAAAAAAAGCCAAGATGGTTTGAATCGTAACTTCTATAAATGTTTTCATGATGACTCACTTTCGAATATAGTTCGTAATTTATATGAACCCTATATAACATCAACTATTCTTACTATATTTAATATCATTAGCCATTCATTTAAAAATATTCTGGAGGAATTATAATGAGCTTATTGTTACAAGGAATTCTTACATTATTATTTATTGTTGTTGGATTTGCTGCAATATACTTTCTTCACAAAAAAGAAAAAATATAAATAAGTCCACTTATAAAATATTTTTTAAACGAATGTAATCTTTTTGAAGCTAAATTAACTATAAATATCATGAACTTTTCATTTCGTACAATAAAACCGCATAGTTAGTAGTAATAAGTACATTATAAATATAGTTGTCTTAAAGGAGGATATTCATATGACTGTTATTTCTAAGGTAAAGCAAACCTTAGCAGGACTTCAAAGTGCACAAGCTACTTTAAAGCTTTATGAGGCTCAAAGTCAGAATGAAGAAACAATAAGGGTCTATCAAGAGATGCTGGATACAACAGATGGGATTGTAAAGGATCTTGAGAACCGAATAAAAGCCCTTGAGTATGAAGAACCTCAATATAAAGGGTTATAGGAAAGGAGTCCGATGATGCAAGATTGGTTGATCCTATTGTTAAAGACCATTGGATTATATTTTTTAACTTTTATTATTATTCGATTAATGGGCAAGTCAAACCCATTAAAAATGACGCCTTTTAAATTCATTAACTACATAATCATCGCGATGTTTGTGGTTTTAATAACATTAAATATAATTGAAAACTGGGCCTTCGGCATGCTTGCACTTGGTGTTTGGGTCGCATTTACTATAGCATTGGACTATCTCTCAATAAAGAGCAAGCAAATACATGACATTGTAAATGGCAAAAGCACAATACTTATTGATAAAGGAAAAATCATGGAGGAGAATATGCAGCAGTCGCGGATGACTGGCGAAGAGCTATTGAGCGCTTTACGTTCAAAAAATGCTTTTAGCTTCGGAGACGTGGAATTTGCAGTTATGGAATCTACAGGTGATATCAATGTTTTGCTGAAAGCCGATAAAAAGCCGGTAACTGCTCATGACTTAGGCAATCAAGTTGCACCGCAGTCCCAGCCACAAACTGTAATTTTAGACGGAAATGTCTTAGATGAGCCGCTTTCAAATATGGGACTTAATAGAGATTGGCTTTATATGCAGTTAGAGAATATTGGCGTATCTTTAGAGAATAACTTTATTGGGCAGGCAGATTCCTCAGGAGATTTGTTCGTAGATTTATTTGATGATTCATTGCAAGTACCAATGCCCCGAGTAAAAGAAATGTTGTTTGCAAATCTAGAAAAAACACATGCTGATTTACTTTCTTTTGCATTAGAAACAGATAGTAATGAAGCGAAAAATATGTACTCAAAAAATGCAACAAAGCTTGATGAAGTAGTTCAGAAGCTAAAACCTTATTTATTACATTAGGAGGAGCTTAAATGTCAAGTAAAAAGAAAAAGAAGCTTACCCCTACACAGCAGAAATACCAAGTCTTCGCGAAGGAAAGAGAGCCTAAGCGTCCGGTTGTGAAGAATTCGATACGAGCATTTATTGCAGGTGGCTTGATTTGCACTTTTGGTCAAGGCTTACAGTGGATGTATATAAGATATTTCAATTTTACTGAAAAAACAGCTGGGGATCCTACCGTGGCGACTCTTATTATCATATCAGTGCTTCTCACAGGTCTGGGGGTATATGACCATATCGCACAATGGGCAGGTGCTGGAACAGCAGTTCCTGTAACCGGTTTTGCCAACACCATTGCATCAGCTTCTATTGAGCATAGAAGTGAAGGCTATGTATTAGGAGTTGGTGGAAACATGTTCAAACTAGCTGGTTCAGTTATTGCATTTGGAGTCTTCTCGGCCTTTGTTGTAGCTCTGATAAAAATAACAATCAAGTCGTTAGGAGGGGTTTAAATGCTGAAAGGCCATCAAACTTGGGTTTTTGACAACAAACCTGTCATAATAGCCTCCGCTGCTGCTGGTGGACCCTTTGAGGCTGCCGGTCCTTTGAGCAATGACTTTGATATTCTTCATAAGGATATATGGTTAGGTCAGAACAGCTATGAAAAAGCAGAGAAAATGTTTTTGGAACAAGCCTGTGAAAAAGCAATCGCAAAAGCTAGCATGAAGAAGGAAGATATTCAATTCTTTTTAAGCGGAGACCTTATGAACCAAGTAATTTCCAGCAGCTTTGCAGCCAGAACACTTGGTATGCCATATTTAGGTCTATTCGGTGCATGCTCAAGTGCAATGGAGAGCCTAGCATTGGCATCGTTGATTGTAGACAATAAGTTCGCAGATTATGTTTTAGCGGCTGCGTCCAGCCATAATGCCGCAGCTGAAAAACAATTCAGATATCCTACAGAATATGGCTCGCAGAAACCTCCTACAGCTCAATGGACGGTAACAGGTGCTGGTGCGGCAGTAGTCGCTAACCAAGGCAAAGGTCCTAGTGTAATGGCTGCAACGATTGGAAGAATAATTGATATGGGATTGTCTGATCCTTTTAATATGGGTGCAGCTATGGCCCCTGCTGCTGTAGATACAACTGAAGCACATTTCAGAGATATGCAGCTTGACCCGAATCACTATGATGTTATCGCAACAGGCGATTTAGGTCGAGTTGGTCATAGGATAGCAGGTGATCTGCTCTTAGAGCATGGAATGAAGATTCCTCGTGAAATATTTACTGATTGTGGGCTACTAATATACAGCTCCGAGCAGCCTGTTATGGCTGGTGGAAGCGGCTGTGGCTGTTCTGCAACTGTTACTTATGGACATTTGCTTCATCGGATGAAAAAAGGTGAAATAAATAAAATGCTTATCATCGCTACCGGTGCTTTACTGTCACCAATTTCATATCAACAAAAAGAAAGTATCCCTTGTATTGCGCATGCTGTGGCAATAGAGATGCTGTAAGGAGAAATTATAATGGATAAGTTTATATGGGCATTTTTAGTAGGTGGAACCATATGTGTTATAGGTCAAATCCTAATGGATGTTTTCAGGCTTACGCCTGCACATACAATGAGTGCTTTAGTGGTAACAGGCGCAATTCTAGGTGGACTAGGTCTTTATGAACCCTTAGCAGAGTTTGCCGGTGCAGGAGCTACAGTGCCTATCAGCAGCTTTGGAAACGCATTGGTAAAGGGTGCATTAGCAGAAGCTGAGAGAAATGGTATTGTGGGAGTTCTGACAGGAATTTTCGAAATAACCAGTGCGGGTGTATCTTCTGCAATTATTTTTGGCTTTTTTGCATCCTTAATCTTTAAACCCAAAGGTTAAACCCATTCCTATTTGAAAGGAGGTGAAGATCCATGACTGTTATAACTCAAATACAACAAGCTATTGCTAGCGTTGAAAGTGCAGCTGCTAGTATGAAGACCTTTTCTCTTGAAACACAAGATCAACAAGCTAAGAAAGAGTTTCAACAATTGGCACAAACTTTTGAAAATGCAGCTCAAACACTTAAAAACAGACGGAATTATGTGCAACAACAAGAACCACAATATAGAAATCAATAATTAACGATAATGGTTCCTAATCAAATATCCTATTGCTGCAAGGCATGATATCATAGACAGATGTGGATTTATAGATTAAATATCTATTATTTGCAGAAATCTCAACAAAACAATTACAAAATTAGGAATACCCATTAGATAAGAAGCTTGTTTTTTATCTAATGGGTATTCTTGTTTTTTTCCTGTACCCTATTCAATTCTTCACCTTTATAAAATATCTTTACTATCATAATTTACTCTTGCAATCTCATAAATAGTTCCGAAAGTGGGGAATAAGTATGCAATCATGACTTAAGCGATTACTGAACCAGAAGCCTATTATTTCTTTGCTAGAACACTTTTTCTCAAACCTCATATTATGATTATAAGCACATCGTTTTTTTGGAGGTATTTTATGTGGAAAGAGAAAAATATGTTACATTTTATCAATCAGTTTTTACCGCCCGGTGCAAAACTTCTATGGTTAGAGGACAACATTAGGCATCCAGCCGTCGTAACAGCAGATATTGATGGTGACAATATCCATGAAATAGCTGCAGCATATCGTCTGAGCGATACAAATAACATTATTGTTTTAAAGTGGCTTGATGGGTATTGGTACCCGATTTCATATATTAAAGGCTTCGGCTACGGTATTAATTATTTTAGTGCTGCACCAATCACAGGAAAAATGGTTCTCGATCTTGTAATTGGGTGGCAGCTGGGTGCCATATATTCACAGCTTGATATCCAAGAATGGTCTGATGGTGATTTTAAGTCTTTGTTAGTAGATAAGGTATACTACAGCGAAATAGAAGTTGCAAATATGCCGACAAAAGATAAAATTGATGAAAAATATGAAATAGCCTTGTGGAGCCACGATACTGGAAATGCTTATGTTGTAGAAGTCTACCAATGGGATGGGAAATGCCTACAGCCTTTTCCACAAGCTTACTCCAACTATTTCAAAAAAGTAGCAGAGCATTATAAAAAGCAAGTCATTAAGCTTCCAGATGCAGCTTTTTATTGGTATTATCTTGCCGATGCACAGTTTAAGGCAGAACTGTATAACGAAGCATTAAAATCAATCGAAGTAGCACTAAAGCTCGAGTCATTTTATCCCTCTATTCATGTCTTGCTCGAGCTGAAACAGCTTATCCTAGCGAAATTAAGAAAAGACTTATTTCTTTATCCAGCTGCAACAAATACTGTAGAAGGCGCAAAATGGGGTTATATAAACAGCTATGGTGTCTTTGTAATAAAACCACAGTATAATAATGCTATGGACTTTCAAGATAATGGTTTAGCTATTATTGAAAAAGAGGGTCAATCAGGTGTAATCGACCGCACAGGAAGGTATATTGTACCGCCTCATTATAGCTCTATAAGTCTATTCAGTGAGGGGAGATCAACAGTAAAGGACGATGCCGGCTTCAAGGTTATGGATGAAATCGGCAAAATAATTACATCTAAACCCTACAGCTTTATAGGTATGTACCAAAATAGCAGAGCAGTCTTTATCGATGACAATGAATCCTCTCTGTATGGATATTTGGACAGACAAGGGCAAGAAATTATTCCAGCGCAATACATGAATGCCAATGATTTTAAGGATGGTCAAGCCTTAGTAAAGATTAAAGACAGCCTTTTTGCCTTAATAGGACCTAATGGCAAAAAGCTTCATACCTATCAATATGAAGCAGTAAATGATATCGGAGACGGATTGCTACCCTTTCAACCGGATGTAAACAGCAAGTATGGTTATATTGACATTAATGGAAATGTAGTTTTGCAGCCGCTATACAGCATGGCACTGCCTTTTAAGTCTAAGCGCGCTGTAGTAAACATTGCAGAGGATTATACAAATCAATTTGGCTTAATTGATTTGCAGGGCAATTATATAATTAAACCTATATATAATGACATTAATCCGATAGGGGAATATAGAGTATCAGTAGGCAAAGCCCTGAACCCTGAACAACCATATATAGGCTCAAAATATGCAATTGCAGATTTATCCAGCGGCAGTATTCTTACACCCTTTATTTACAGCAATGTCTTAGACTATGACAAAGGTTATGTCTCCGTTTCAGATGACCACAATACTTTCTTCCTAGACAGAGACGGGTTGGTTGCAAAATCCCTTCCTATCGTTGAAGGTGTCGGTTCACTGTCCTTTGTTGGTGACTTGATTAAGGCAAATATTGATCAGAGGGTATTCTATATGGATAGAGATGGAATGATGGTTTGGCGACAAAACACTATAATACCTTTGAATCCGCAGTATAAAGTTGTTGAGGAGAAATATAGTCCTGATAAGAATTATCTTGTTTATTATCCACGTATATTCGGCATGAAAAATGAAAATGCACAGAAGAATGTAAATGAAGAATTAAAAGCACTATCTCAAGTAAAATCCGTAGCTGCTCCTCTTGATTACAGCTACACCGGAGATTTTTCTGTTGAGTTCTTTAAAAAATCCTTGCTGGCACTTAAATTGGACGGCTACCAATATTATTTCGGAGCCGCCCACGGCATGCCTACACAGGTTTATCCAAATATAGATCTTGTCAGCGGTCACATTTATGCACTTAAAGATTTATTTAAGCCTGGTAGTGATTATGTAACGGTTATTAGTGATATCATCTCTCAGCAGATAAAAGATGATCCACAATATGCCTATATTTTTCCGAATGAATATAAGGGAATCACTGAGGACCAACCCTTCTATGTAAAAGAGGATGCATTGTATATTTACTTTGCGCCATATGAAATAGCAGCCTATGCTGCAGGCTTTCCCACCTTCCGTATACCGTACCCTGACATCATGTCTATCATAGATAGAGAAGGTTCCTTTTGGCAGTCTTACCATTAAGACTATTATTGATCACTTCTTCTATAAAATAAGTCTCAAGTAGTTTTGTTCATCAAAGCCCATATTTAAGTATAAAAAACAAGCAGGAAGCTTGAGTCTTCCTGCTTGTTTTTTACTTATCGAATAGTCCGCCTTTTTTGCTTCTTTTAACTGCTTTTTTGCTTCCAGTGATTTTATTATTTACTTGAACTTCATAGCTTTGATTTGAGCCTTTTTTCTTTTTTTCTTCAATCAATTTTTTCATCATTTCAATCTGTTTATCTTCCATTATGATTCTCCTTTTGTCTTACTTAGTCAAACAGTAAAAGGTGCATATTATGATATCTGACTAACCAAACTGTGCACTGCAGTATTCACATTAGATGATGCCTGAACCTGACGCTCCGACAAATTACTTAAATTATTAGCAACAGCTTCCACTTCCCTTATCTCTTCAGATAGCTTTGTAAGAATCTTTGTAATCTCTTTAGCAAAGTTTTCACTGCTGTCTGCCAGTTTTTGAACTTCATTTGCTACTACAGAGAAACCTTTACCCTGCTCGCCTGCTCTAGCAGCTTCAATCGTTGCATTAATGCCTAATATCTTGGTTTGCTTTGATATATTATTTACATACTGAATAATTCTATCAGTTTCTACAATATACTCTATGGATGTCTTTGATATTTCATTCAGCTTTTTGTTAATTTCATAGGTGCTGTCAATTGAAGTTGATATTTCTTGTAAATGAGTCTGAACCTGCGTTGATGTATCCTTGATCGCTGCAATCTGATTGTTAAGCTTATCTAGCCCCTCAATATCTCTCTTAACAAGTGTCATAATTAATAGAGCACCTTGTGAATCTATTATAGTACATAGACTTCCAAAGCTTTCACTTAATTCTTGTTTTACTTTTTCATTTCCTGTGGCTTCTATTATTATGTCAAGATTTATCGTAGATATATCGCCTAGTGACTGTGAGCATTTGATACCTAACTTTTTTGCCAGCACTACTCCCTGAGCATCGCTTCTATTATCTACTACTTGGACAATTTTTATCTCGTTAATTTTAGAAAATGATTCTATAATATTTGTTCCACCGGTTCCGGCACCGACTATAGCAATATTCATAGCTGTTTCCTCCTAAAAAATATGGTTAAATTATGTAATGTTAACTACATATATCATACCAATTCTTTTCCAATCTGTAAAAGGTATTTCCTGTATATCGATTAAAACATGCTAATCATATATATTTATTATTTCTAAATATATATTAAATATTTTACTGTCAAATTGTACAACTCTGCATATTATATACTGAAACAAGCACAAAAAATCAAAAAGCACATCAAAGCCATTTTATGTGTCCGAAATTGGAGGCATAAACTACGCTAAACTGAGTTTATGGGAGGGTTGAATATGAGCAAACATCATCACCATCATAAAAACTGTCCTAAACACGAAGACAACATTATAGATAGGCTGACAAGAAATTGCTGTTATTATGGCGACGACATAGGTCCAGCAAATGTGCTTCCTTATTCGGAAAGCCTACTTCCAATTTCTTCTATACCTAACTACAATAATAACACAAGATCATGCTATGATTTTTATTGCCCTGAGGAAGAGGAACTCTATGAAAAGCTTTTGAAACATTGCGACCGATGTGAAAAAGATAATAAATGTGAGCCTCATTTTACGAAGGATGAAGCTTGCAAAATCGCTAAGCTCCTAGGTGTTAACATCAATAGTCCCTGCTTTGATCTAAATCAATTCTGGATGGGCTTAAATGTCGAACTAGAACACGGTACCATAAGCCCAGGCACAAATATAACAAATAACGATCCAATTATGACAGGGAAGATTGCGTTGGCGCATCTTAATGAAATTCCAGACTATTATACAAGGCTAGCAAAAATGAAAAAAGAGGGAAGAGAATATTGGAGAAGAATTAAACAAAGCATATAATGTCTTGATTCTTCTGAATCTCTCATTCAAGGCAAGCATCCTTAGCTAATTTACTATAATGTAAAGTCTATATTTAATGGTTATACTAATCATAAATATAGACTTATTTTTTTATAAATATTACATAAATATTACACATAATGAATGCTGTATGCATACATTATTCATTTATTTGAACTTCATTAATCACCATTAAGTTATATAATTACAGAAATACATCATTATACCAAATCCAATTAAGGAAATTTTGATAAATTTTAGACGATCCCTAATGCCTACAAGTCAATTAATGATGATATTGCAATGTCTACAAGGGTATACCAAAGGTTTATTTGATTTTTTTAAGGTCTCCACCAATTATTGACACAAAATAGCCCGAATGATAAAATAGTATAAGAATTCAGAATTTTGAATAGTACATTCTTTCTGAATTCATAATATTTATTTTAAGGAGGGCTCTCATGGATTTATTAAAACTTTCAGCCAGCTTAGACAATTTCTTCTGGGGACAAATTATTATCTTACTATGCTTAGGTGCCGGTATTTTCTTTTCAATTATCATGAAATTTCCTCAGTTAAGACTAACTAAAGACATGGTTAAGCTATTATTGGGCGGCAAAAGCTCAGAAAGCGGTGTATCATCCTTCCAGGGCTTTGCAATGGCTTTAGGCGGCCGTATTGGTACTGGTAACATTACAGGTGTTGCAAGTGCTATATTCTTTGGAGGTCCTGGTGCAGTATTCTGGATGTGGGCAATCGCATTCTTAGGCGCAGGCTCAGCTTACATCGAATCCGCATTAGCTCAAGTATGGAAGGAAGAGGTTCAAGGCGAATATCGCGGCGGTCCTGCTTACTACATAGAAAAAGGACTACATAGCAAATTTTTTGGTATGGCCTTTGCAATACTAGCATTACTATCCGTCGGTGTATTGCTGCCTGGTATACAATCCAACTCCTTTGCTGTAGCTGGATCAGCAGCATTTGGCATAAAGCCGATAATATTCGCAGTTGTTTATACCATTTTAACTGCATTTGTTATCTTCGGCGGTGGCAAGAGAATTGCTAAAACAGCTGAAATGATCGTACCATTTATGGCGATCGCTTATATATTATTAGCTCTTATTATACTAGCTGTTAACTTTGCTAGAATACCTGAAATATTTGGCTTAATCTTCAGCTCCGCATTCAAATTGAATTCTGTATATGGTGCTATATTTGGTAGCGCAGTATCATGGGGTGTTAAGAGAGGCATATTCTCAAACGAGGCTGGTCAAGGTACAGGTGCTATGGCAGCTGGTTCTGCTGAGGTTTCACACCCAGCAAAGCAAGGCCTTGTTCAAGCTTTCTCAGTATATGTTGATACCTTATTCGTAGCTACAGCAACAGCAATAATGATACTTGCAACAGGTTCATATAACGTTGCAAATCCATCAGGTGGCTTTATTACTGAGTTAATTGCAGGCGTAGAAAAAGGCAACTTTACTCAAACCGCTGTAAATACATTTGTTCCTGGCTTTGGCGGTGGTTTTGTGGCAATAGCTTTATTCTTCTTCACTTTCACTACAGTTTTGGCTTACGCATTCTACACAGATTCAAACATTGCATATCTGTTTAGAAATAGCAAAAACACAAGTGCATATAAGATGACTCAAACAATATTCAAAGCTATACTTTGCGCTATGGTATTTATCGGAACAATATCATCCGCTGACGTTGTTTGGAACTTTGGATCAGCAGGCGTTGGTGCTATGGCATGGTTCAATATTGTAGCAATATTGCTTTTAACTAAACCAGGTGTTGCTACTCTTAAGGATTATGAAGCTCAAAAGAAGCTTGGTATTGACCCAGTATTTATTCCTTCAAAACTTGGCATCAAGGGTGCAGAGATTTGGGATACTATAGTTGCAAGAAATTATTCAAAAGAACTTGAAGCTTATAAAGCAGCTACTAAGGGTAAGGACAAATTAGTAGGCTAATATTCATAAAAAAAACCATTCGCAAATGCGAGTGGTTTTTTTTATGAATAAAATTAGCTGGTTTAATACATTTTAATACTATATATAAAATTTCTCATAAATAGCTGTGTAAAATCTCAAAGTTTTAACTGCTATTGGACTCATTCGTTAAACTTACAATATTTAAGGAGGTTATATATTGGATTTACTTAAACTTTCAGCCAGCTTAGACAACTTTTTCTGGGGACCCATCGTTATTTATCTTTGTTTAGGTGCTGGCATCTTCTTTTCAATTATCATGAAGTTCCCACAATTAAGACTAATCAAAGACATGGTCAATCAACTATTTAGTGGTAAAAGCTCAGATAGCGGTGTATCATCCTTCCAAGGCTTTGCAATGGCTTTAGGCGGCCGTATTGGTACTGGTAATATTACAGGTGTTGCAAGTGCTATATTCTTTGGAGGTCCTGGTGCAGTATTCTGGATGTGGGCAATCGCATTCTTAGGCGCAGGCTCAGCTTACATCGAATCCGCATTGGCTCAAGTATGGAAGGAAGACATTCAAGGTGAATACCGTGGCGGTCCTGCTTACTATATAGAAAAAGGACTACATAGCAAATTTTTTGGTGTAGCCTTTGCAATACTGGCATTAATATCTGTCGGTGTATTGCTGCCTGGTATACAATCCAACTCCTTTGCTGTAGCCGGATCAGCAGCATTTGGCATAAGACCAATCATATTCGCAGTTATTTACGTGATTATAACTGCACTCGTTATCTTCGGCGGAGGCAAGAGAATTGCTAAAACAGCTGAAATGATCGTACCCTTTATGGCGATCGGTTATATCCTATTATCTCTTATTATACTCGCTGTTAACTTTGCTAGAATACCTGAGGTATTTGGTTTAATCTTCAGCTCTGCATTCAACGCAAATGCTGTATATGGTGCTATATTTGGCAGCGCAGTATCATGGGGCGTTAAGAGAGGCATATTCTCAAACGAGGCCGGCCAAGGTACAGGAGCTATGGCAGCTGGTTCTGCTGAGGTTTCACATCCAGCTAAGCAAGGTCTTGTTCAAGCTTTCTCAGTATATGTTGATACCTTATTCGTAGCTACAGCAACAGCAGTAATGATACTTGTAACAAGGGCATACAATGTTGCAAATCCAGCTGGAGGCTTTATAACTGAATATATTCCCGGTATTGAAAAAGGCAACTTTACGCAAACCGCTGTAAATACATTTTTGCCTGGCTTTGGCGGTGGTTTTGTGGCAGTAGCTTTATTCTTCTTTACCTTCACTACAGTTTTGGCATATGCCTTTTACGCAGATTCAAATATTGGATACTTGTTTAAAGATAGCAAAAACAAAAGCACTTACGAAATAGTGCGTAATATATTTAGAGCTATAATTTGTGCCATGGTGTTCATTGGTGCCATATCTTCAGCTGACGTTGTTTGGAACTTTGGATCAGCAGGTGTTGGTGCAATGGCTTGGTTCAATATTGTAGTTATATTGCTTTTAACTAAACCAGGTATTGCAACACTAAGAGATTACGAAAAACAAAAGAAGCTTGGTATTGACCCAGTATTTATACCTTCTAGGATAGGCATCAAGGGTGCTGATCTCTGGGATAAAATAGTACCTAAGATGTATTCAGAACAAGCTGCAGCCTTAAAATCAAAAGATAAAAAATAAGGATAGCTTTAAGAACAGAGGTTGCTGCGGTCGCATTTGAAGCCCATGTGCCTTTTCTGAATGAAATGAAGAAATTCTGGCACGGGCATTTAAATCAAGGTTTTTTGTTGTATAGTAAAGTTATACTTTTCTATACAACAAGAAATGCCTATAGGTTCAATAACCTATAGGCATTTTATTATTTATGACTTATTTTCTACTTAGATGAAGCTTATCAATATCTAAGGCTCTCAGCGAGTCCTTTATACACTTTTCAATAGCAAGCTGTCCATACTTATCTACTTCTTTTTTATCCTTAGGTCCATGATGCAGAGATAGAGGTCCACCAATACAGCCATCCACACATACCATACCTTCGATAAAATTTCCATCTAGCCTCTTTACCTTTGCCAGCTTCAATGCTTTCTCACATTCTACAATGCCATCACAGGATACAGGCTTAAAATCAACCTTTATGTCATACTGCTCCTTCACATGCCTAATGGCTTCTGACAACCCGCCGGTGCGAGCAAATATTCTTCCAAACAAAGAGGCATTGTTTAACTCATAATCATTACAGCTGCTTACATCTATATCCTTGGCATCAAATAATGCACATAACTCTTCAAAGCTGATTGCATAATCTGTACTTCCTTCAAGGCCAGCCTGCTTTATCTCCATTTTTTTTGCAACACAAGGTCCTATAAACACTATTTTAGCTTTTTCATCGGTGCTTTTTATTAGCCTGGAAACAGCAATCATAGGTGAAACTAAAGTCGATACCTTATCTACAAGCTCTGGGTATTTCTTTTGAATCAAAGAAACAAAGGCAGGACAGCAAGAACTGGTTATACAACCCTTTTCTTCAATTTCCTCTGCAAACTCAAGGGTCTCCTTATATGCTATCAAATCGGCACCCAATGCAGCTTCTATTACATCATAAAAACCTATATCTCTTATAGCTTGAATAACTTGACCTATTTTTACTTTTGTAAATTGGCTGGAGATAGCCGGTGCCACTACAGCATAAACATGTTTATCCTCATTCTGCTGCGCTGATTTTAGTTCATTTATTACATCTACTAGCTGCGACTTGTCCATTATTGCACCAAAAGGACATTGATATAAACAGGCTCCGCATTGAATACACTTCTCGTTGTCAATAACAGCCTTTTTATCTTCATCAATGGACAGGGCATCTACAGGGCAAGAACGCCTGCAAGGCCTCATCACATCGGATATAGCATCATATTGGCAGGCTGCTTTGCATTTACCGCATTCTATGCACTTTTGCTGATTGATATAAGCTCTTTGCCCTACATGGTAAATAGCACCTACAGGACATGCCTCCGAACACCTATGTGCCATGCAGCCTCGACAAGCCTCAGTTACGGTGAATCTGTTAATTGGGCATTCATCACAGGCAGCACCTATAACCTCTACCACGTTAGGATTGCTCTTATCTCCTCCCATGGCTAATTTAACACGTTTTTTTGTGATTTCTCTTTCCTTGTAAACACAGCATCTAAACCTTGCTTTTGGACCTGGATTTAAGATTTTAGGTATACTTTTATATTTCTTCTCCAGTGTACCTTCTAATGCAAATTTTGATACTTCCTTTAATACTTCGTATCTAACTAACTGAACATCTGTCTCAAATTTTCTCATAATTTTCTCCCACAAATCTATATATACGTTAGCTTAACTTCCTTTTCTATCTAGCTTATCAAAATTGGATACTGTATACAAGCTTTGACTAAAAATAAACACTCTATTTTTTCAATGGTTTTACTAAGAGTAAACACTTCCTCGTAACCAAATCAACATCTTCTATATAAGTTATAGGTGATATTTCAGGATCAGGAAAATCCATACTTATATTTATTTCTAGATTAATTCTATGATGTTCAATTTATATGAATTTACATTATATAATAAATTATGTAGTTTTTGAAAATACTAAATATGAAGTATAATAAACATATAATGCTTTAAAAGGAGTTGAATTTATGTCTGAATGTTCATCATGCTCTGCCAGCAGCTGCGAGGGTTGCGACAAAAAAAGCGCACCAACTATAGAGAGGCCTCACAAACAAAGCAATATAAAAAAAGTTATTGCTGTAGTCAGCGGCAAAGGCGGTGTGGGTAAATCCCTGATAACCTCACTAATGGCTGTAAGCATGCAACGCAAGGGGTACAAAGTCGGAGTATTGGATGCTGACATTACGGGTCCTTCCATTCCGAAGGTGTTTGGTGTGAAGGATAAGGTTTACAGTAATGAATTAGGCGTGCTTCCTGCAGTTACCGAAAAAGGTATTAAGATCATTTCACTCAATCTACTTATGGAAAATGAAGAAAACCCTGTAATATGGCGTGGTCCTATTCTCGGTGGCATCGTAAAACAATTTTGGACTGATGTAATTTGGGGTGATTTGGACTATTTGTTTATTGATATGCCCCCGGGTACAGGCGATGTACCCCTAACAGTATTTCAATCCATACCCTTAGATGGAATAGTAATCGTTACACTGCCCCAGGATTTAGTATCCTTGATCGTTAAAAAGTCCTTTAACATGGCTAGAACAATGAATATACCTATATTAGGTATTGTGGAAAACATGAGCTATACCACTTGCCCTCACTGTGGTGAACACATCAATTTATTTGGCAGCAGCAGCATAGTTAAGACAGCAGAAGAACTCAAAATCAATCAGTATACCAAAATGCCCATAGACCCTGAGTTTACACAACTTTGTGATCAAGGAAAAATAGAGGAATTCAATAAAAAATATCTTGATGAATTTACTGATAATATAATTTTTGAAATGAGTAAACATTGAAAGAGCATCCAAAGCTGTGGATGCTCTTATTTTCTATTGAATTAAACTTTTATTTCACTTTATTTCTATATTTCCAATTTCCTGACCCCAATCTGATACATAGCTATTGACAGAAAATCTTTGATACATATCCTTAACTTCTTTGACTTTAAGAAAAGCTATGAGCGTTTCAATTGCAGATATTGTTGAAGAACAAAGATAATGCTCCATCGCCTCAGCTTCTTCTGCTGTATCACAGTCACTTCCAATTATTTTTAGAAAATCCTGTAAAATTGTATTTCTTCTAACAAGCAACTCTCCCAGCCTCATTCCTTTTTCAGTTAGTTTTATTTCTGTGTACTTTGAATATGTCAAGAAATCTTCATCATTAAGCTTTTTTAGTGCTCTAACAGTAGAGGGAGATGAAACATTTAACCTCTTGGCAATCTCACTAACACGGATTTTAATTTTCAAAAAGGATAAATTGTAAATTTCCTCCAGATAGTCCTCCAGACTTGGTGATAGCATATTAATCTCTCCTCTAAAATTTAGTAACATAATAGCTCTTTTTTCATATCATGAAATTAGAATTATTTAGCCTAGACTAATAAATTGTATTCTAATTATGCAAAATATATTATTATTTCTATTCGTGAGTGTACTATTATATACAAAATTGTTAGCCTAAGTTAATGATATTTATAAAGGGGGCTATTCATTTGATTTTAGAATGGTTTAAAGCACTTAGTCCTATATGGCAAGCCTTTTACGCTACATGTTTTACATGGTTTGTGACTGCACTAGGGGCAGCCTTAGTTTTTCCCTTTAAAACCGTTAACAAAAAAGTTCTTAATATTATGCTTGGATTTGCCGCGGGAGTAATGATAGCAGCAAGTTTTTGGTCCTTATTGGCACCTGCAATTGAAATGGCAGAACAATCTGATACGCCTTCCTGGATACCAGCTGTAGTCGGCTTTTTACTAGGAGGACTTTTTCTAAGATTAGTTGATAATTTTCTCCCACACTTGCATATCTGTTTATCTAAGGACCATAGTGAAGGTATTAAAACTAGCTGGCAAAGAAGTATACTTCTGGTCCTTGCAATTACTCTTCATAATATCCCTGAAGGATTAGCTGTTGGAGTAGCCTTCGGTGCTCTCCAAGCTAATCTTCCATCTGCGTCCTTAGCAGGCGCTATAGCACTGGCTATTGGTATAGGCTTGCAAAATTTCCCAGAGGGAGCATCTGTATCCATCCCTTTGAGAAGGGAAGGTTTTTCCCGTCTTAAAAGCTTTTTTTATGGTCAGGCTTCAGGTATTGTTGAACCAATATCAGGTGTACTGGGTGCAATTGCTGTAATTTATATAAAACCTATACTTCCCTATGCACTTTCTTTTGCAGCCGGAGCTATGATTTTTGTGGTAATTGAAGAATTAATTCCAGAGTCTCAAATGGAGAAACATGCTGATGTCGCCACCCTAGGAGCAATGATAGGTTTTTCAGTGATGATGCTTTTAGACGTGGCTTTAGGTTAAATATTGAAATCGTTATTCCGCTTAAAGCATATGAGTAAAATACTAAAGAATCATTTTGTAAATCATATAACATTAAACTTATTATGATATAATATTAATTATTAATAGTTATCTTTACAATATTTCAGGAGGATAAAAATGCTTTTTTCTTGGTTTATTGAGCTTAACCCTATTATGCAGGCTTTTTTAGCAACCTGCTTTACATGGTTTGTGACAGCAGCAGGCGCCTCTATTGTATTTTTTTTCAAAAGCATCAATAAAAAGGTATTAGATATTATGCTGGGATTTGCGGCAGGTGTAATGATTGCAGCAAGCTTCTGGAGTTTGCTGGCTCCGGCAATAGAAATGGCTGAGCAGGCAAATAAGCCGGCATGGATCTCTACATCTATTGGTTTCTTGGCAGGCGGCGCTTTTCTTTTAGTGATCAATAAGATTTTGCCGCATCTCCACGTAGACTCACTCAGCGGCAAAGCGTCTGGTATCAAGACTAATTGGCAGCGGAGCATACTACTGGTGCTTGCAATAACACTGCACAACATCCCTGAAGGTTTGGCTGTTGGCGTTGCTTTCGGTGCGATCAGTGCTGGTCTTCCAACTGCTTCTTTGGCAGGAGCCATTGCATTGGCAATCGGTATTGGATTGCAGAATTTTCCCGAAGGAGCCTCAGTTTCTATACCCTTAAGACGAGAAGGTCTTTCAAGAAAGAAAAGCTTTTTGTATGGGCAGATGTCCGGTGTAGTTGAGCCCATAGCCGGAGTCATAGGTGCTGCAGCTGTAATATATATGAAGTCCTTGCTTCCCTATGCTTTATCCTTTGCAGCAGGTGCAATGATATTTGTTGTAGTAGAAGAGCTTATTCCTGAAAGTCAGATCAATAAAAACACAGATGCAGGAACGATTGGCGCAATACTGGGCTTTGCAGTAATGATGATATTGGATGTAGCCTTGGGCTAAATATTTTTATAAGAAACAAATCCGGCTACAACAGCCGGATTTGTTTCTTATAAAGTTGACTTGCCTGCTTCCCAGTTCACCGGGCATGGCTTCCCTTTAGTCAATGCTGCCAATACTCTTAGTATTTCATTGATATTCCTACCTACCAAAAGGTCATTTTCACTTGCATATCTAATTCTCTGATTTGGATCTATAATGAAGGTGCCTCTATAGGCTACACCTGATTCTTCATCTAGAATTCCAAAGCTTCTTGATAAAGCTTTTGTATAATCTGCTATTAAGGGATAGTCAATTTGTCCAATCTTCTCTAGCCAAGCCTTATGGGTATATAAGCTATCAGGATTGGCTCCAATAACCTTTGCTCCAAACTTTTCGAAATCATCTAACCGCCGGTTAAATTCTGGCACCTCAGTTTCTCATATGGGAGTAAAATCCAAAGGATAAAAGAACAATACGATCCATTTATCTCTGTAGTCGCTCATTGAAACCTTACCCAAGGTGCTTTCCACGGTAAAATCAGGAGCTTTCATGCCTACCTTAATCATTTAATTACCTCCTTTTGTATAATTTACAGCTTTATTATTTACAAAGGAATTAATTATATGCTTCTAGCTTTATTTTATTGAATTAGATATGTTGATTGAATAACTGTCTTAATTTCTAATTGTAGTACCTTATACTCAATATATCTCAATGAAAACAGCAATAAGGTTGCATTCCTCAATGTATTTGTTTTCTAGCGTAATTGTTAGGTAATCATTGTAATTTATCAACAATAAATCACCTTCTCCAACTGTTACATTTTGATTATTAGCATATAAGCATATTTGTCCCCTATGGCAATAACAGGCAAAGAAGCTATCTCTTTGTCCATCTGCTTGCAGCTCTACTTTAAATTGCACTCCTGAAGCGGCTTTATAATGCTCCAGTTTGCCTTTTATGCCCTCTTTTAGCATCAGATTAAAGTCTCTAGCCATCCCGAAGCTTACTGTCTCCCATCCACCCTTGAAGCTATCCTGCTCATACTGCTGCAATACTACTGAATGCTGCCCTTTATGTACTAGCTCCAGCCTTCCTTCCAAAACCATCAAATGTCTATCAAAGCCCGCTAGCTTCGTAAAATTTGATTCTTCAACCTCAACGTAAGCTGTGCTAAGTCTCCACATAAAATCTCTATCCAAAAAATTAGATTTTGGTGGATATATCGAAATTTGAGTGGTTGTTCCACCAGTCCATGTACTGGTTTGCTGTTGCTCTTTTGTTATTAAAACTATTTCAGCCATTGCCTTACCTCCAGATTATAATAATTAGATTTTACTTCATCAATAAATTATACACAATATAAAAAATGCGTCTCACGCCGCACTATTTTTCGCTAAGGAACCCTATGGTTCCCTTCGACGGATGCAAGCATCCTGAGCACCCTCCTTTAACG
>MGOS01000004.1:61017-65890 GCA_001797185.1 Clostridiales bacterium GWB2_37_7 | reverse complement strand
TCGGCATATAGTTATCAAGAGACTACTTTTAGAAATGGATTTAGTGAAGCAGCTAAGGGAGCGGGTAAAGGTAGTAATTTACCAACTTTATATGATCCAGATTTTGCTGCAAAACAAATACTTAATTCACCAACAAATGTTACGCCAGGTGGTCGAACAATCACGGCACATGCTGCTGAGAGAATGGTAACTCCACCGCCTGGAAGAGTACCAACATCAATTGCTGAAGTTGATGATTTCCTCGATACTGCGACTAGTATTAGAAAGATTACCCAACACCCATTAGGAGATACTATTACACTCCGTAATTCTAATTCTCCAAGTATAAAAGAGGTTGTAGTTGACGCAGCAACAGGCAAGAGGGTTATTACAGTCATTACACCCAAAAAATAAGGTAGGTGCTATATGGAAAGCAAGGAACAAATTGAAACACTAATACAAATGCTGAATAAATTTATTTCCAGAGAAGATTGCTCAATGGAGATAGCAGGTAAAATTGAAGTTGCACTTGATGAACTTTTTCCGGATGATGATGACATTCAAGACTTTATAACATGTTTTGCCTCATATAGGCCAGGTGGCGGAGAATACCTTTATGATGAAAATAGTATGATAAAAGAGTGCAAAACATTACTGGACATCATTCAGTCAAAGAAATATTAATAGAACAAGTAATTTAATCAGATAAGAATGTTTGAAGAACAAGTCTTTAATAAATTTATGGCGATTGTCTCATTTTGAGATAATCGCCTCTTTTTTAATACTTGAAACAACTAAAAGTGATTATGTATAGTATCTGAAGCAATGGTATTTGAGTATTAAAGGAGGTATCTAAATTTGGTTTATTAATCAAGTATGAAGGTGTTTTACTTTACAAAAGAATTGCTTCTCTCTCAAGCAATCAACTGTATAATTTCAGGGATTTAATTGTATGAATAGGTATCAATTTTAGAATGAGAGAAATGAGATATCTGACTTAAGTCAGCCGAAAGGCTATGATGTCTCCGCTACAGCAGAGAAACTGCACCTATAAAATAGGAATGTAGCAATATTGCTAAACGAATTGCATAATTCTCCATTACCTCCTAGTTATAAGACATAATCTAAGTTTGTAAATATCAAGGTTTCCGTAGGAAGGCAGAGCCTTTAACCTTGATATTTACAAATGTGATTATAAATAGGGTAGGGAGGTAATGGAGGGTACATATCCCCCCTGTCTCAATTAGAAGTAATTGAGACAGGGGGAGTTCTTTGTGTGGGAAGTATTGATATTACTTGTTTCAAGACTTGGGTTATTTGTGATTTATCTGAAAAACTACTGAAACGGAAGTATTATGGCTTCTTAATAAATAAACTTGACATTCATAAGAGTCTTTAAATAGAATTCCTTCACACCCGAGAGGAGGGATTTTATGAAAGACAAATGGAACTTTGAAATGGATGAAAAGACATTTAATATATACAGGAATTTGACTAACCAGATTGAAAAGGTATTTAAGCACGCTCGACAGGGAAGTATCAAGATGGAATGGAGCATTTCGCAAAATTTTTAGCACAGACCTATAGGAAACAGAATATGAATAAAATTCGGGGTGAACATTTAGACACTTATGCTGAACAAATGCAGGAACATGGATATTCAAAATCTTATGTAACTACGAATCTTTCTGTATTACTACAAGGCAACCTCCAAGAAATGTAGTATTATGTTAACTATAAATATCATTAGAATGGTGGTTAACACAATGCAGTAACACGAGTATGTGCCACGAGTATGTGCCAAGCACCGCAGTTTCGCAGTTATAAAGGTAAATGTTTACAGTACAGTAGGTACACCTTCTGATAGTATAAAATCAGGAGGTGTATTTATTTTGGGTAGAGCTTGGAGAGAGGAATATAGCGGAGGAATCTATCATGTTATTGCAAGAGGCAATAACAAGGAATACATATTCAAAGAAAGCGTAGATAAAAGCTATTTCATAAAACTGCTGAAAGAAAATATGGAAGGAATGAGCTATAGAATATACGGGTATGTACTGATGGATAACCATTATCATATTATTCTTCAGGTGTTTGAAAAGAAACGCCAAAAAATAATGCATCAGATCAACAATGCGAAACTGCGATGCCTGGCACCAAGCACCCCTTGGCACCAAGCACCTTTTATCCCATTCTCTTCTGAAATTTTATACTGCTTAGTATAAATATTGTAAGCCCGATTGCTCCCAATGCTACAACTTGAGGCCAAAGTATCCTTAGACCGACACCCTTCAAAAATATGCCTACGATAATATCTAAATAGTGTCGTAAAGGGCTCAAATATGATAACCATTGGAGCACTTTAGGCATACTGCTGATAGGTACCATTGTCCCTGATAAAAACATAATAGGAAACAGTATGAAGAAGCATAAGAGTAATGCTTGCTGCATGTTTTTGGAGATTGTTGCGATAAAAACTCCTAAGCCCATGGCAGCAAAGAATAGTAGCGTTGATAAGCTGAAAAAGAGTATAAGACTTCCTCTAATAGGTACATCAAAAAGAAATACTGCAATCAGTACACCGACAGCCAATCCAGCCATTTTTACAATTCCCATTGGCAGTATTTTCGCAAGGATTAACTCGTAGGATTTGATTGGAGTAACCATCAACTGCTCCAACGTTCCAACTTCCTTTTCTCTTACAACTGCGCCTGCTGCTAACAACACGCCAGTAAACATAGCAGCTATTGCTACCATCGAAACCATATTAAAGTGGGTAAAATTCAGACCCGGTTCATACCAGGAGGTAATTAAATTATTAACAGTCGGCAGCAATGCTGCATTGTTTTCTGTCAGTCCCATCCTTTCAAGCTCGATATTTCGTGAAAACATACGTATGATCTTATTTGCATAGGCAATTGCCAAGGTTGCTGTGTTGGAGTTGGAGCCGTCGGCAAGCAGCTGCACCTTTGCAGTTCTTCCTTCTAGAATGTTAACGGAAAAATCTTTTGGAATCACTATTGCAACAGAAGCCTTACCCCTATCGAGCAAATCATCAATTTCATTATAATTCTGAATCAGATATTTTATATTGAAATTCTCTGTGCTTGAGAATTTTTCGATTAAAGCTCTGCTTTGAGGTGATTTATCAAGATCGTACACAGCCGTAGGCAAATTATTCACGTCCATAAACAGTGCAAAGCCACATATTGCAATCTCCAAGAAAATATAAATTACCAGCATCACCAATGCTCTGTCCCGGAAAAATTGTATAAATTCCTTTTTAATTAACGCTTTTATTCTGCTATTCATCTATACCCACCCCTATCCATTAGTCAACATTTTTCCTAAACCTCAAGGTAGCCAAGGTTATAATCGCTGAAGCGTAAATAAATAACATCACAACATTGGGCAGCATTTCTACTATTCCATTTCCTTTTAGTAAAATATCTCTCGAAATGTCAATAAAATATCTTGCAGGAAAGAGAAACGTATAGAATTTAAAGAATGCAGGCATATTGAATATCGGATAAATGAAACCTGAAAATAACAATGATGGCATAACAGTAATTACCAGCACCAGCAGCATTGCCGCTACTTGAGATTTCATCATGGTTGAAACCAGAACCCCTATCCCTACTGTACAAAATACATAAATTGTTGCTAGTAGGAGAAACAATAGAAAGCTTCCCTCAAAGGGAACTCGAAACCAAAATCGCCCTGCAACCAGTATGATAGCCATTTCTAAAAAGGCAATCATCGCATAGGGTACGGTTTTTCCAATAATAAATTCTATAGGTCTTGTAGGAGACACAAAAATCTGCTGAATTGAGCCTTTTTCCCTCTCTCTGACGATGGCAAGGGTTGATAGTAAAGGTGGAAAGGCCATCAGAATTACGGCAAAGAGTCCCGGGATAATGAAATTTTTACTTTCAAGGGATGGATTATACCAAACCCTTTCTTCTAACTGCACAGCTGGCGAAAGCTCAATACTGCCTCCATTTTTCTGAAGTATTTCATTGATAATAGATGCAGAATAGATTTCGTTGATAGCAGATATATAACCAATAGAAATTTCTGCTGCAGGTGGAAAAGTTCCATCTACGATGGTTTCTACCTCTACCGGCATACCCTTTGCTAGCTTTTCTGCAAAGCCCCCCGGTATGATAATAGCTGCTTTTACCTTACCTTTGTCAAGGAGTTCCTCTATCTCTGCATAGTTATCCACATAACCTACCAAATCAAAATACCCGGAGCTTGAAATTTTTTCTACATAAGTCCTGCTGCGGCTGCTGGCGTCCCGATCAAAAATCGTTATAGATATATTCTTGACGTCGAGATTTATGGCATATCCAAACAACAGTAGCAGAATCAGAGGCATAACGATTGCTATTCCAAGTGTATATGGATCTCTTCTGATCTCGTAGAATTCTTTTTTCAAAATGGAATATGTTCTTGTCTGGTCCATTCTGTCACCCCATTTCATTTCTTTTTTTATCATCTTCTTCAATGAGATGTACAAACAAGTCCTCGAGAGATAATGGTACATGTTCTATTCTTTCAATGTGGAAGTGGTTTTCTTTTAATATTTCTGTAATATCATTTTTTGCCTGTTGAACCTCCTCAACAAATATATGAATTTTACTTCCAAAGGTAGAAGCCTGAAAGTTGTATGGTTCTTTTTTTAAGATCTCTATGGCATCAAAAGGATCATTGCATTCCACTTCCAAAAGATCCCCTTTCATAATCTCCTTTTTCAGGTTCAACGGGCTACCCAGTGCAATCAAATTGCCATTGTATATAAAGCCAAGATTATGACAATGCTCTGCTTCATCCAAATAATGAGTTGTTACAAATACTGTGACACCCTGTTCTGACAATTCATAAATCAAGT
>MGOS01000004.1:60504-60882 GCA_001797185.1 Clostridiales bacterium GWB2_37_7 | reverse complement strand
AATTTTATGCCTACCACACCGTAAACTCCAGCGTAGAAGTCTACATTTTCCTCGACAGTTAAATCATCATAGAGAGAAAACTTCTGTGACATGTAACCAATTCCGGATTTCAATTTATCTATCTCATGGATGACATCGAAGCCTCCAACGCTTACATGTCCATGGGTAGGCATCAATAATCCTGTCAAGGTCTTAATGGTTGTTGACTTTCCGGAACCATTGGGTCCTAAAAAGCCAAAGATTTCTCCTTGCTTAACTGATATAGATAAATTATTAACAGCAATAAATTCACCGAATTTAATGGTAAGGTTTTCTATGGCAATTGCTATTTTTTCTTGATTTGGCGTATATACTTCATGCTTCTTGCTCTCTGATTCG
>MGOS01000004.1:50589-60441 GCA_001797185.1 Clostridiales bacterium GWB2_37_7 | reverse complement strand
TTATTTCGGGTAAATTCATCGTAAATTTTGTCATGAATGTTGTTGCTATCCTTGACTTGCGCATGTATTCTTTCACCAAAAACCTGAGCTTCCAGGATATTTTCACTGTTTTTCAACAGCTTCCATGCCTTAATTTGGGGTGTTCCTTTGATATCAATCATTTCTCCCTTTAAGCCCCTTCTCAAATTGGCAGGTGCATCCAGTCCAATAATTTCACCTTTATGAATCATCGCTACCCTATCACAGCGTTCAGCCTCATCCATATAGGGGGTCGTAACAAATATGGTAATTCCTTCTTGTCTAAAATCGTGGAGTATCTTCCAAAATTCTCTTCTGGACACGGGATCTACCCCTAAGGTCGGTTCATCTAAAAATAATATTTCTGGTGAATAAATCAAGGTACAACATAATGCCAATTTTTTTTTCATCCCACCTGACAGTTTTTCTGATGGTCTGTCTGCAAACTTTGTCAATCTGCTGAAATGCAGAAGCTCCTGCTTTCGTTTTTCTCTCCGTTCATGAGGCACCTTATAAAGGTCTGCAAAAAACTCAATATTTTCATTTACTGTCAAGGCTCCAAACAGACTGAAGCCTTCAGACATATATCCTATTTTGCCCCGGATTTTTTCTGCATCCTTTACGGTATCAAACCCGAGTATCGTTGCTTCGCCAAAAGTAGGATTCAATATCCCGCAAAGCATTTGTACCGTTGTTGTTTTACCGGCACCATCAGGTCCAACCAAACCAAACAGCTCGCCTTTTTTTATATCAAAATTTATACCGTTAACAGCAAAAACCTTTGATTTCTTATATTTTTTGCTTATGCCCCGGGCTTCAATCACATAATTATTCATTTGCTTCACCTGTTGATTACAGCATCTGCCGGCATCCCCGGCTTGACTGATCCCTTTGTATCTTCAAGCTTGATTTTTACACCGTATACAAGCTTTACCCGGTCCTCCTTCATGTGTACATTCTTAGGTGTAAATTCGGCTTTATCTGAGATATAGACAATCTTTCCATCAAAAGCTTTATCCCCAAAAGAATCAACATAAACAGCTGCTTGCTGCCCTAATTTAACATTGCCGATTTTATTTTCTGAAACATACACAGTCAGACTTAGATTTGAAAGATCAATGATTTCTACAACCGGAGTTCCCTGATTGACTGATTCTCCTTCTTCCAGCATTTTCATTGTAATGGTTCCGTCTGCAGGAGCAAGGATTACAGTATCCTCCAATAGTGCTGCCGCCTCCTCTAAGATTGCTTCAGCAAATTTTTTCTGTGCCACGGCAGCTTCATAGGCAGCTCCAGCTTGCTTAAGCTGCTTAGCTGCCGATTCACTTGTTTTTTGGACGATCTGTGTATTGATTTTTGAGGATTCAGCCAGCCTAAGTGCTGCTTCAGCTTGTATAATCTGATTTTGTGCAGCGTCATACTGGGCTGTTGCAATGTCCAGGGATAGTTGAGCTTGTTCTAATTCCTGTTTGCTTACGTTGTTATCCTTATACAATGCTAAAAATCTATTATAATCCATTTTCGCATTTTCATAGGCCGTACTTGCCTGCTTCAGACTGGATTTAGCCATTTCCAAGCCAGCATTTGCCTGCTTGACGCTGTTTTCCACTTCTTCCTTTGATAAAGCTATTGCCAGCTTTGTCTGATTGACTGTCACACCAAGGGCTTCCAATGCTGCCTCTGCAGAGAGTATCTGTGCTTCTGCCAATTCAACCTGAGATTGAGCTTGCTTGACTTTTGCCTCTATCTGCTTGGAGGATAGCTTCGCAATTTTTTGTCCTTTCTTAACTGCTTGTCCTTCTTTCACATACATTCTTTCTAATTGCCCTGGAAGCTTTGTACTTATCACAATGGAATTCCCCTCCACAGTTCCGCTTCCTTCAATGACTTCTGCTTCAAATCTATTGAAGCTATTTTGATAGATGATCCATCCCGAAATCACAACCAAGGCAACCAATGTAAATGCCAATATTCCTCTCTTGCTTTTCATATCCACTCCCCCTTACTGACTTTATTTAAACGTTGTATATAATTTAAAATTCTTTCACATAAAAACCAGTAGTCTTTGTAAGATTGTACCATATTCGAAAAAAAAGAGCAAAAGAGAGAGTGTGTCTGGCACATAAAAAGCAACCGAGGTAGTAAGCCTCGGTTGCTTTATAAGTATTTGTTTAGAAATAGATTCTAACAAACTTAATAGAATATATATCACATAATAGTAAGTCGTCTGTTTCTACTTCATTAATAATGATATAGCTTATTCCAACATCTACTAAGGTTCCTTCTCTATCTACCAACATACTTGTTCCGAGAAGAAATTCAACTTTTACTTTTTTGCCGATTTGAGTTCTTAAGTAACCTTGAGTATATTCTGTGTCCATTACAGGGTCTTCGCCAAATTGCTCCGATGGTAGAGGTACTGAGGCTATACTGGTGGGCATAGCCCCTGATGTAGTACCTGGAAATTCTTGAACGCCACCTGCTGGAGTTGTCGTAATACCTGTTACTGTACCCATTGGTGTCATTGGTTGTATAGGCTGCATTGGCATTGTGGGCATCTGATTATAAAATGGTTGTTGTGCTGCAGGAGAATATGGCATTTGATATCCCATATCCTGCATGTTATCCATTTGGTTTAAATTCATTGTGTTCATATTCGGTTGTCTAAAATATTCATAAGGGTAATTGTACATAATAATCTCCTTTCAGTTATATAAATAAATTTTATGTTAAATAGTAAGCATTGGTAGGGTTATAGAAGCAGTGATCTACTATTCTAGTGACATAGAATCCATTGCCATTTCTCGGAAAGGTACCAGGACAGTTGGGATTAAAGGGGTTGAAATACCAAAGTGCGTAGCCTGTGGTAGGGAATCTATTACCAGCAATTGCCCAATCTGCAATCATATAATGTATTTCCTCTGGTGGATTTGCCCAAATTGTTTGTGGATTTGGTTGCCCTCTTAATAAAGAAGTCATACAGTCAAACTGTCCTCTTTGGTTTAAGATATTTCTGATACTGCCTTGACCAATTCTTTGATATTCACCATTAGGAACTCTAACTCTATTCATGATAACGTTGGCAACGGCTTTCATGCCATTTTCCCCTTCTCCGCCAGCTTCGCATCGTATAACTCTTGCAAGTAATTCTCTTTCAGAAAAAGCCACTAATTCTCACCTCGCACACAGTGATATTACATAATATGTATTAATTGCTCTTTTGACACAAATTTTTATTCGAAGCATAGGGAAAGTAGAGTAGCTGATAAATTTATTTTGCATGAATATTTTGGTATACTATAACTAAAGTGAAGCGTGTGGAGGTTACTATGGAGCAAAAAAAGATAGTAGATAAAACAATTGATCAATGGGTAAAGGAAAACCCTATTTTGGCAGATATGACTGCTTATAAGCCTGTTTTTTGGTTGAATGACAACTTGAAGGACAAGGAAGATGAGACCTATAAAAATCTCCAGATATCATGGACGGATGTATTAGAAGCAGAAGAGAGATGGATTAGATTTGCACCATTGATTGTAAGGCTTTTTCTGCAAACAGAGCTGCAAAAAGGAATCATTGAGTCTGAATTGCAGGAGTTGCCGAATACCAAAGAAGCAATTAATCGTCTATATCATGTTGAAATACAAGGCAGATTGTTTTTGAAATGCGATAATGCTTTGCCTGTTGCAGGTTCCATCAAGGCAAGGGGTGGAATATATGAAGTATTAAAGCATGCGGAAAAGCTGGTTATGAGTCAAGGGCTTTTAAAGAAAGACAATGATTATTCTGTGCTTGCAAATAAGGAGTTCAAAGAATTTTTCTCCAAATATTCATTGGCAGTGGGTTCTACTGGCAATTTAGGCTTAAGCATAGGAATCATGGGAGCGGCTTTGGGCTTCAAGGTAACGGTACATATGTCTGCTGATGCGAAGCAGTGGAAAAAGGATTTGCTGAGAAGCAAGGGCGTAATAGTGGTTGAATATGAATCTGATTACAGCAAGGCGGTTGAAGAAGGCAGGAAGTTAGCCCTTCAGGATCCGATGTGCCATTTTGTAGATGATGAACATTCAAAGGATTTATTCCTGGGCTATAGTGCAGCTGCAATAAGACTAAAACGCCAGCTGGAAGAAAGGAATATTAAGATAGACAAGCAAAGCCCCTTATTTGTATATTTGCCCTGCGGAGTGGGCGGGGCACCGGGAGGAATTTGCTTTGGCTTAAAGCAGCTTTTTAGGGATGCAGTGCATTGCTTCTTTGTGGAGCCTACACATTCTCCATGTATGCTTTTGGGTTTGGCTACAAAAATGAACGATAAGGTTAGTGTACAGGATTTTGGCATTGATAATATAACCGAGGGAGACGGACTTGCAGTAGGAAGAGCATCAGGTTTTGTGGGAAAGGTGATGGAAAATCTATTAAGTGGTGTCTATACAGTAGAAGATCAAGAGCTTTATAGGCTATTAGCACTGCTTAAGGATTGTGAAGGCATCGAAATAGAGCCGTCGGCAGCTGCATCTTTAATGGGTCCAGCGGCTTTGATAAATGAAAAAGCAGGTATTGACTATATAGAGGGCAATAGTTTAGAATTGCATATGAACAATGCAACACACATCGCTTGGGCTACAGGAGGCTCCTTTGTACCAACCGATATGAAACAGGACTTCTACGAAAAGGGTAAGAGTTTGTTGTAGGGCGCTGCTGCCCTCGGCAGCCCGATTAGTAAAACAGGAATGATTTAATCATCATTCCTGTTTTTATTAATATATTGCTCCAAAATATTGTTATACTCATTGAGTATGTTCTTTATCATTTCATTATTTGCTGAATCCAAATCCCTTTCTTCTATGCTTGAAATAGGCAGCAGCTTTGGTGAGGTGCCTGTTATAAATGCACCCTCTGCATAATCCAGCATTGAAAAGGGGATAGGCTGCTCAATGATATCTAGGGATAGATTGGCGCAAGCCTTCATAATATATTTTCTCGTGATACCAATCAGTACGTCTTGCACTGGAGCGGTATAAATCTTGCCGTGAACAGCAAAAAACAAGTTTGAACGACTGCCCTCGGTTATTTCTCCTCTGTTGTTTAACAGAAGAGCCTCATAAGCCTTGCTTTCTTCTAACTTTTGATTTATCATCATTCTAAGCTCATTGTTTATCACCTTTGCATTTGGATTGCCTCGCTCGGCATGCACCAAAACTGTATGTATTCCTCGTGAATATTGCTCTGGGGTGGGATAACTGCTATTTATAAAACACATTATATAATCAGGAGTTTCTTTTTCTAGATGATATACCATAAGCTTAATATTCTTCTCTGGATAATTATTTAGTATGATCAAGCTTTTTATATCAGTAATGATATGAGGTATAATATCTTGAAGATTTGATTCAAGGGAAGCTGCCGAAAGCTGTAGTCTTTTAATATGGTCCTCTAAGAATAAAGGGATACCCTTAATGACTCTAATAACCTCATAAACCGATGGCTGAGTAATGGTTTCTTGTGTAATCTTGCTTGCATGGAACTCACAACCGTTGCTTATAAAATAATCCCCTATTATTTCTTTGTTCATTAAATGCACCATCCTATAATATTAAACATAATATGAGCCGATATAATATGAAATACATCTTTAAGTCTGAAGTTATCGTTTCTAATATATTATATCAAAATAACAAGGGCAATTGCATACAAATTATTACAGAAATTAAAAGATGTATGTTTTGGTATCTGGGTATAGTGAATTACAAATAAAGTTTTCAACTAGGAGGTTATAACTTGGTAAGTAATTATGAAATATTGTTAAGACTGGCACTTGCATGCTTCTTGGGCGGATTAATAGGTATGGAGCGAGAACGAAATAGACATCCTGCCGGGTTAAGAACGCATATACTTGTTTGTATAGGTGCAGCCCTTGTAATGCTGAGTAATATTTTTATATTTGAAAAGTACAAAGGCGCAGCTAATATAGATCCGGCCAGATTGGGTGCACAGGTAATAAGTGGCATAGGATTTTTAGGAGCCGGAACAATCATAAAAGAAGGCTTAAGTATTAGGGGACTTACTACAGCAGCTAGCTTATGGGCGGTGGCAGGTATGGGCATAGCTGTGGGCTTGGGATTTTATACAGGCGCAATACTGGCAACCTCTTTTGTATTTATCATACTAACAATCTTCAACAAATTCGAGCATTTATATTATGGTAAAAGTGGCAAGGCACTTTTGATATTGAAATCGGTTAATGTCGATGGGCAGATAAGCTTGATAAGCGGTAAGTTAAATGAATTTGAAATGCATTATAGAAATTTTTCGGTAGAGCTTACAGAGGATAATCTAATGACGATAAGTGTAAAGATAACAGAAAATAAGAATATCTCAAATGTAAAGCTAATAGAAGAATTCTATAAGGTGAATGGCATCAAATATGTGCAAATTTGCGATTAGGTATGTTATAATCATTATGTAATTTTATATATTTTAGGAGGGGTCTTTTTTTGAAGAAATTTGATTTATTATGGGCCGGAATTTTGTTGGCCATTGTAGCTTTCTTGGCAGTGGAAAATACAAGACATTGGTTTGAAGCTACAACATCAGCGCATCCGTATATAATGGCTTTTGTAAAGTATTCAGTACTTGCTACCATGGGTGAATTATTGGCCTTGAGAATTTTACTTGGAGATTGGAAGATACCGGTGGGCTTTTTTTATAGGGTTTTGATTTGGGGCGTACTAGGTATGTCCTTTGTAGTCGTATTTAAGGTTTTCAATCAAGGTGTAATAGGGGCTCAAAAAGCTCATTTGCTTCCTTCCTTGGAAGCAGGCTTTGGAGCGGCACTCTTGGTTTCTTTCCTAACAAGCGCTTTAATGAACCTTATATTTGCACCAACCTTTATGGCACTACATAGAGTAACAGATACATTTATTGACTTAGGAGAAGGAAAGCTAGCCAAAATATTCAATGTGAAGTTAAAGGATGTTGTGTCCAGAATTGACTGGAATAACTTTATCAGCTTTATAGTTGTAAAAACTATTCCGATATTCTGGATACCTGCACATTCAATAACTTTTATGCTGCCTGAAAACTACAGATTAATTTATGCCGCATTCCTATCCATAGCTTTAGGTGGAATACTTGCATTTGCAAAAAAGAAAGCAACAAAAGCTGCGTAAAAACGCAGCTTTTGTTTATTGTATAGGCGCGTATAACTTTCCTATACAATAAAAACCTTGATTTAACTGCCCGTGCCAGAATTTCCTCATTTCCTCGACACATACATATTTTGTTTGATGGTGAATCTCCAGGGCATTTGTACATATTCTTCAGCGTAATCAATGTTAATGCGGGGCGAAGCTATAATTTCGTAACCCTTGCAGCCGTCATCATAAACATATATGTCATCCTTGCCGTTTCTTTCACACATATCTATTTTGTTTTGTTCCTTTCCTATGCCCATGGCTATACAGAGCTTTCCCGGGCCATTGGTCAAACCCCTGATTTGTTTACTGCTTAGGTTAGTGTAAGCTTTATTGAAGCGCATTTCAGACATAAATTCCATATTAGTCACCGGTTCTAATGCCCTGATTAGTGTTGCTTGGGGAGTACCCTGCTTTTCAGTAACAATATTGAAGCAATGGTACATGCCATAAATAGCGAATATATAGCTGTACCCCCCTTGGTTGTACATGATTTCTGTCCTTGGGGTTATTTTGCCTCCATAGGAATGCGCCGCTTTGTCCTCGGGTCCGAGATATGCCTCAGTTTCAACAATTCGTCCTGCTACAGCATATTCCGGGGTTTGGTGCACCAAAACCTTTCCTAAAAGCTCCTTTGACACTGTTAGGGTATCTCTGACAAAAAAATCTCTGTTAAGAATCTTCATTTTTCCTCCAGGTGCTGCAACTGATTTTGATAATGCGGTATGGTTATAATTATATATGTTGTTAAAAGATTTATCATTTACAAAATCAGTAGAAGCATCTGCTTTTGTACAATCAGAATGGTATTTTTCACAACATATATATTAAGGAAAATGTTTTGCACATTCTGACTAATGTAAATAGTTTAGTGCAAAACATATAGTTTAATGTATAAAGTAAAATTTTACACAGGTAAGCCAATGTTATATAATATTTTTAGGAAATTTACCAATGAAGGGCGGGAAATATATGCAGGAACATAAAAAAATAACAGCTCCTGATAAAGAAACCTTTTATAAAATATTAAATGTAAGGCTGGAAGGGCTGCTGGCAAGCGAGAGCAATTGGCTGGCAAACCTGTCCAATGCAGCTGCACATTTATATACCAATTTGGACACTATAAACTGGTCGGGCTTTTACCTTTTAAATGAGGGGGAATTGATACTGGGTCCTTTTCAAGGCAAGACAGCCTGTACACGCATAAAAATAGGCAAGGGGGTTTGTGGTGCTGCAGTAGCTCAAAAATCAACACAGCTGGTGCCTGATGTACATTTATTCCCTGGACATATTGCTTGTGACTGTGCATCTAATTCTGAGATTGTTATACCTATTATCAAGGATGGGGTTATTTTTGGAGTGTTGGATATAGATAGTCCTATTAAAGAAAGATTTGATGAAATCGATCAGAAGTATCTTGAGGTATTTGTGCAAAAGCTTAATAAATATATTGATTGGAATTTTATAAGCAAGGGCATACCCGTTGTTGAGCTATAGATAATAATCCCCAGAGCATGTGCTTTGGGGATTATTATTTATCCTATGCCATATAAAGCAATTCGAAATACTCCTTTAACATTCTCTCCATGGAGAATTGATAGGAAGTAGACCTTATGCTATTTTGCATCATTTCTACCCATTTATTATTATTATTGTAGTAAGTAGGCAGTATTTCGTTAACCAATGTTTCATATAAAGACTTAATGTCGTTTTCATCCAGCGCTTCAATATCCTCGCTTTCAAAGCCGTTGCCTATTTGCCAGCCATTTATGCCGTGCTGACACGCTTCAGGCCACCATCCGTCAAGTACACTGAAGTTCAACACACCGTTCATGGCAGCTTTCATACCTGAGGTACCACTGGCTTCCATAGGTCTCCTTGGATTGTTCAGCCAGACGTCTGAACCCCTCGTAAGCATCTTACCTATAGTCATATCGTAGTTTTCAAGGAATACAACGGCATTTGGGTAATCCTTGGACATCTTTACAAGATTTGATACGATTCCTTTTCCTGTATCATCCAATGGATGAGCCTTACCTGAAAATACAATCTGAAGCTTCTTTTGCTCCAGTAACGGTCTTATAATCTTTTCATCCCTAAATATAAAATTGCTGCGCTTGTATGGAGCAGCTCTTCTCGAGAAGCCTATAAGCAGCACGTCAGCATCCAGCTTCGAGCCGGTACGTTCGTTAATAAACTCAATCAGAGCCTTCTTATTTTCCATATGATTTTGCCATAAAATATCAGGATTATCAACACTATTAAGAATTTCTTTATCTACCCATGTAGGCACATGTATTGCATTGGTAATACCAACTATTGGCGAGGGGTAATCAACATATGCCCACATTTTATTTGCAGTTTCAGCATGCAGCTGTGCAACTGCATTAGATTTTTTGCAGGTTCTCAAGGCAGCAACTGTCATATTAAAAGGAGCGCCGCCGATATGAACCATTTGCTCTGTGGTTAAACCGTTAAAGGCCCCCATATATTCCAATCTGTCTAGATAATGCTCTTCATTGCCCTGTTTTATAGGGGTATGAGTTGTAAATACAACCTCTTTGCGGGTCGCATCCAAAGCATTATGGAAATTCATACCCTTTTCCATTCTCTCTCGAATAAGCTCAATAGCCGCTAAAAC
>MGOS01000004.1:38237-50567 GCA_001797185.1 Clostridiales bacterium GWB2_37_7 | reverse complement strand
ATACCAAGAACCATTTCCTGAGCGATTCGCTCTTCTCCAAACCAGCCATAAAGCTGTCCTGTAATCCATGCATCCTCATTCTCTGGTATATCAGTATCCAATAGATATATTGCTGCATTACCAAATTTTTCAACCTTCCACACCTTGCAAACAACATCTCTCTGTCTGATTTTTACGCTAACCTTAATGCCTGTATCTTCCAGGAAATCATAAATGTGGTTTTTGTAACAGTCAATAGGAGTACCATCCATAGCGATATGCTGATCTGTATAGCCTTGCTTCCATTTGATGCCAATGCCTACTATTGGCATATTGTTATCTTTGGCTCCCTTCATATAGTCCCCAGCAAGTATCCCTAGTCCACCTGCATACATTTTAAAGTCTGAATCTAAACCATATTCCATGCAAAAGTATGCTACCTGAGGTTTTTTTTCTCTCATTTTTTGAAACCTCCCCTTAATAATTTTATTTTATTATATCCAATATAGTGATTTTGCGCAACCGTTTGCGCAATAATTTATTTTTGATATTTAATATTTTATGGATTCATTGCTATCAACATGCCGATGTATTGAGTAGACAAGCAGTATCAAAATTCAAGGGCCTTAATATTTTGATATTTATCTTATTTTTTTGCAAATGTGATTATAAAGTTCACATATAATATTATAGATAAAATAGTTATAATTATAGTAACTGAAATATTGTACGTAGTGTCTGTATTGACAAAAAAAAATTCAATATTATAATATAGGATATAGTGCAATCGGTTGCGTTATGTTTAGGGTACTTATTAAATTTTTGGGGGTATATTTATGAAATTCAATAGAGAAAGCGGCATTCTTCTACATCCAACCTCACTGCCTTCAAAATATGGAATTGGTGATTTAGGAAAAGAAGCCTACGAATTTATAGACTTTCTATATAATAGCAAACAAAGGTTATGGCAAGTGCTGCCTTTAGGTCCTGTAGGGTATGGAGAATCTCCATATCAAAGCTTTTCTGCTTTTGCCGGTAATACAATGCTTATCAGTATAGATAGAATGATAGAATTAAATATTCTTACCAGACAAGACATTCTATCGGTGCCAAGCTTTAATGCAGATAAAGTCGATTTTGAACCAGTGAAAGAGTATAAGCAAAAATTATTCAAGCTGGCGTTTAATAGATTTTGTGCAAGCGATAACGAAGCCTTTGAGCTTTTCGTGGAAGAGAATGGTTATTGGCTTGATGAGTATTCCTTTTTTATGGCTCTTAAGGATCATTTCGGCGGAGTGGCTTGGAATTGCTGGGAAAAATCCATAGCAAAAAGAGAAGCATATGCTATGGAATATTACAAGAAGCTGCTTAGAGATGAAATAACTTATCAAAAATTTCTTCAGTTTATGTTCTTCACACAATGGCTTGAATTAAAAGCCTATGCGAATAAGAAAAATATCAAGATAATTGGCGATATTCCAATATTTATATCAAATGATAGCAGCGATGCATGGTCACAAAGAGAGCTGTTTGAGATAAATGAAGAGGGCTATCCTATCAAGGTCGCAGGGGTCCCACCTGACTTTTTCAGTGAGACAGGGCAGTATTGGGGAAATCCCCATTATAAGTGGGATAAAATAGAAAATAGTCAGTTCAAATGGTGGATAGATAGATTTGAGATGCTGCTTAAGGTTGTTGATATAATAAGAATTGACCACTTTAGAGGGTTTGAAGCATATTGGGAAATACCGGGCAGTGAAGTAACTGCGATTAATGGAAAATGGGTTAAAGCTCCAGGAAAAAAGTTATTTGCTGCAATCGAAAAACATTTAGGCAAGCTCCCTATTATAGTTGAAGACCTGGGAGTGATTACCAAGGAGGTTGAACAGCTTAAAAAAGAGTTAGACTTTCCCGGTATGAAAATATTGCAGTTTACCTTTGGAAAAGGGTCTGAAGAAAGATTTCTTCCACATAACTATGAAATAGACTCAGTTGTTTACACAGGAACCCATGACAATAATACTACTGTAGGCTGGTACAAGGATTCTTTGCAGTCTCAACCTGAGGCAATTGAACAGTTAAAAAGACATTTTGATATTAAGGAAGATGTATCTCCAAAGGATATTTGTTGGAAATTAATTGAAATTGCCTTTCGCTGTAATTCTGTAATTGCTATAGTACCTATGCAGGACTTGTTATGCTTGGATAGTGAAGCAAGAATGAATATTCCAAGCACAATAGGCGGCAATTGGAATTGGAGATTCAATAAAGAGCATGCAACAGTAGAAATCGAAAGCAGATTGATTGAGTTATCAAAGGAAAATAATAGAAACCAATAAGAATGAGAGTAAGAAAGTAGGTAATTAGTATGAATTTGCATGCACTTTATCATAGACCCAAAAGCAATTATTGTTATTGCTATGATTTGAAAAAGATACATATTCGGTTTAGAGCAGCAAAACAAGATTTAGATCGAGTTACCTTGATTTACGGAGATAAATTTGAATGGAATAAAAAGCGATTAAAGGATATGCAGCAAGTATGTTCAGATGAGCTCTATGATTATTTTGCAACAGAAGTTGAGCCTGAACATGGTAGGCTAGCTTATATTTTTGAGCTTACAAAGGGTAAAGAAAAGTTTTATTTTACTGAGTGGGGCGCATTCAAAGCGATTAATGAAAAAGAGATTCACCAGCAATTTTTCCAATATTCATATATGCATGAAACTGAAATTCATGTAGTGCCTCAATGGGTTAAGGATGCAATTTTTTATCAGATCTTTCCTGAAAGATTTAATATTGGGGATTCTGATATAAATCTTGAAAATACCAGCCCATGGAACAGTAAACCAGAAGCAGCAAGCTTTTTTGGCGGAGATTTAAAAGGAATAATAGAAAAAATAGATTACTTAGAGAATCTGGGTATTAATGCTATTTATTTAACACCGATTTTTGAAGCACCTACAAATCACAAATATGATACTACAGATTATTTTAAAATAGATCCCAACTTTGGAGATTTGAGTACACTTAAAGAATTGGTACAGAAATGCCACTCAAAAGGAATTAGGATCATATTAGATGCGGTATTCAACCATTCAGGCTACTTTTTTGAGCCTTTTCAAGATGTAGTGAAAATTGGACCTGCATCACCATATTTTGACTGGTTCCATATACATAAATGGCCTTTTGACAAGGAAGGTCAAAACTATGATTCATTTGCATTTGCGACACATATGCCTAAGCTTAATACAGAAAATCCAATAGTCCGTGAATATCTGCTAGGAGTAGCGAAGTTTTGGATTGAGGAAGCTGACATTGATGGATGGAGGCTTGACGTATCAGATGAAGTAGACCACGTGTTTTGGAGAGCCTTCAGAAATACAGTAAAATCAGTGAAACCTGATGCATATATTGTAGGGGAAAACTGGTTATACTCTTTGCCATGGCTTATGGGGGATCAGCTTGATGCTGTTATGAATTATCCTTTTACTAGAAATTGTATACAATATTTTGCTAATAAAAGTATTTCAGAAACCCAGTTTAAAAACTATATTAACATAATTCAGATGAACCAGACACAGCAAGCTAATGAAGTCATGTTCAACCTGCTGGATAGTCATGATACTGCAAGATTCTTGACTCTTTCGGGCAAAAATAAGAATAGCCTTAAGCTGGCATCGACTTTTCAATTCACATACCTTGGAGCACCCTGCATCTATTATGGAACAGAAATAGGGATGGAGGGTGCAGAGGATCCGGACTGCAGGAGAACTATGGATTGGAATGAAGAGAATTGGGATAAAGAATTGTTGAGTTATTATAAAAATCTTATTTTAATTCGTAAGAATAGTGAAGCCTTAAGAAGGGGAACCTTCAGCTGGCTCGAGTCAAAAAATAATATTATTGCTTTTGAAAGAAGGACAGATAAGGAAAGAGCCATAGTAATCATCAACAATAATGAAAGTGAAGAAATTTTCACACTAGATGTAGGGTCATATAGGGTTTTTGATGCTATTTCAAAAAAGACAGTGCAATTTAACAATGATAAACCAGTGATAGTTCTAGAGAAATATTCAGCCAAGATATTGATAATTCAGAATAGCTAGCGTTACAACAGAGCATTAAGAGAATGTTATTAATTGTTTGACAACTTCTAATAAAAGGATTATAATTAATTATGCAAACGATTGCAGAGGGCATCGTTAATTAATAATAAAGGGAGTGTCGCAATGAAGGGGAAGAAGATACTTGGCTTTCTACTAATCGGAATACTCATATTTTCACTGGTAGGATGCGGAGCAAAGACAACTAATACCAATGCAGGTGCAGATACACCGCCTGCCGCTGAAGAGCTAAAGCCAGAAGAAGGCGCTAAGCTCGTTGTTTGGGAAAGCCAAGGGCCAGAAGGCGAATGGGTTAAATTCGTAGGTGAAAAGTTTAAAGAGAAGTATGGTGTGGAAGTCGTATATGAAGAAGTATCTCACACTGATTCCTTGAAGAAGTTAACAACAGATGGTCCTGCGGGAGTAGGTGCTGACGTGTTTGCGTCTCCACATGACAAATTAGGTGAATTGGTTGCAACAGGCTTAGCCAGACCAAATGAAATATCAGCTGACAGAGTTCAGAATGACTTTATGAAGGCTGCAGCAGATGGTGTTACATTAGATGGTACAGTTTATGGATACCCTACTGGCATAGAAACCTATGCACTATTTTATAATAAAGATTTAGTTGCCAATGCACCAGCTACATATCAAGAAATTATTGATTTTGCAAAAGGCTATAATAAACCAGCAGAAAACAAATACGCCTTGATGTGGGATGTAGCGAATGCATATTTCTCTCATAGCTTTATCTCAGGACAAGGCGGATATGTATTTGGTAAAGGCGGCACAGATAAAGAAGATGTTGGTTTAAATAATGCAGGTGCTGTTGAAGGAGCTAAGTTCATGGTTTCATTAAAACAAATTTTACCATTGAATGCAGCTGATTCAAATTACCAAATTATGGACGGATTGTTTGCTGAAGGAAAAGCAGCAATGATCATTAACGGGCCTTGGGCTGTAAAAGGTTATATGGATGCAAATGTAAACTTTGGTATTGCACCGCTTCCTAAATTACCTGGCGACAAAAACCCAGCCAGTTTCTCAGGAATTCGTTCACTATTTATTAGTGCTTACACGAAGTATCCAAATGCTGCACAATTATTTGCAGAGTTTGCAACTACCGATGAAATGCTTTCAAAGAGATTTGAATTAACAAAACAAATACCACCTGTAAAAGCATTGATGAACAATGAGTCAATAAAAGGTGACGCTACTGTAGCTCCATTCTTAGAGCAAGCACAGTATGCAGTACCAATGCCATCTATTCCTGAAATGGGAGTTGTTTGGGATCCATATGCTGCGGCTTTTGCACTTATGTGGAATGAAGGTAAAGATCCTCAAGCTACTTTAGATACAGCTGTAAATACTATAAAAGAAGCGATAGAATCACAGAAATAGATAAGATAATATATATTAAAATTAAGAATTTAGCCACCTGCTATATAGTAGGTGACTAAATTCTTATTCTAGTTTTTTTTGCTTGTTTTGTTTGTTTTGTATAAGTAAAGGAGGATCTACAATGAAGAGAGGAAAGAAATCCGCTCTATTATCTGGATTGTTTATGGGACTTGGACAACTATATAACAGAGACTATTATAAAGGAATTTTATTTGCAGCCTTTGAAGCATTTCTACTAATATTTTCGATTCCTTATTTTAAAAAAGCAATATGGGGACTAATAACCCTTGGAGAAAGACCCTTGTATTATAAAAATGGAATAGCAATGGGAGACCATTCTTTGGTTCTCTTAATTCAAGGGATTTTAGCGGTTCTTGTATTATTTGTGATTGGAATAGTTTATATTATTAATATCAAGGACGCAATGCGTGGGGGAGATGCAAGAGAATCAGGACAAAGCCATATGGGCTTAGTTGAGCTGATAAAATACATTTGGGACAAGTACTTTCATTTTATCATGCTGACTCCGGCAATGCTCTCACTATTATTCATTACCCTTTTACCAATTTTAGTTACAATTGCTATTGCCTTTACAAATTATTCAGGGCCAAACCATTTACCTCCTGCCAAATTGGTTGACTGGGTAGGAATACAAAATTTCAAAGACCTTACGAAAACGAATATGTGGAACACTACTTTTTTGGGGGTTGCTAAATGGACGGTTATTTGGGCAACGCTTGCCACTGTAACCAACTACTTCGGCGGATTATTTCTAGCGATGCTAGTAAGTGCCAGTAAAATAAAATTTACTAAAGTGTGGAGAGGGATTTTCATTATTCCATATGCAATACCGGGCTTTTTATCTTTATTGATTATGAGGCTGATGTTTAGCGGTCCTGGTGCAATAAATGGTTTTATTACAAGCTTAGGCTTAGAAAAAGTAGCCTGGTTATCAGATCCTATATTGGCCAAAACTGTTATAATTCTTACTAACATTTGGCTGGGTTCTCCTTATTTTATGGTCTTGATGGCTGGTGTGCTTACGAATATCTCAAAATCTCTATATGAAGCAGCTGATATTGATGGAGCATCCGCTTGGCATAAGTTTTGGAAGATAACGCTGCCTATGGTACTATTTTCAACAGCACCTTATTTAATATTGACCTTTGCTTACAATTTAAACAATTTTAATAATATCTATATTTTAACTGATGGTAATCCTGTTAATGCAGCATTTAAATATGCAGGACATACAGATATACTAATCACTTGGATATTTAAAATGACCTACGATCAATACAAATACCAGATGGCATCAGTCATAACAATAATTATATTCTTGATCGTTGCGGCTATATCAGCATTTGCATTTTCAAAAACAAAATCCTTTAATGAGGAGGATATGATACAATGACAACAAACATTAAGATAAACAAAGAAATACCAGTTAATACAAAAAAGGATAAAAATATATTTAGTAATATTGGTAGAGCGGTTATTTATTTTATGCTAATAATACAAACTGTCATTGTGCTGATTCCGGTAATATGGATAATAGGATCCTCACTAAATCCTGGCAACAGCTTATATGGATCTACACTTATACCTAAAAGCCCAACCTTCATTCACTATATAGAATTGTTTACAAAAACAGACTTTCCTAAATGGTATTTAAATACACTTAAAATTGCAACCTTGAACATGATTTTCTCAGTAATAATCATTACGCTTACATCTTATGTTTTATCAAGGTTTAGATTTAAAGGAAGAAAGCAAGGCCTGATGGCTATGCTGATACTGCAGATGTTTCCAACTATGTTGTCAATGACTGCATTATATGTTTTATTGTGGCAGATGAACCTGTTGAATAGCCATTGGGGATTGGTGCTAATTTATGTCGGCGGAGGGATTCCTTACAATACGTGGCTGGTCAAGGGATATTTTGATGGAATACCAAGAAGCTTGGACGAGGCTGCTAAAATTGATGGTGCCTCAAATCTGACTATTTTTAGAAAGATCGTATTGCCTTTAGCAAAACCCATCATCACATTTGTAGCGTTAACCTCTTTTACAGGTCCATGGATGGACTTTCTACTGCCAAGGCTATTAATACGTAGTGCAGAGAATAAGACTTTGGCGGTTGGTTTATATGAATGGGTTTTTGGGCAGCAAAATACAAAGTTTACGCTTTTTGCGGCCGGAGCAATTCTCGTTGCAATTCCGATCGTTATTTTGTTTGCGTTCCTACAAAAAAATATTGTTGAAGGTTTATCTTCAGGTGCATCTAAGGGCTAACATATGATAATATATATATGTTATGAAAAGACATATATTTACAAAATCAGTAGAGACAGTTGTTTTTGTATAATCAAGGATGCATTTTTCATAACATATGAACAAAGGAAAATATTTAATGCAAAACATATAGTATAAACACCAAATGATGGGAAGTGGTTCTAACATGAATGTCACAATTAAAGAAGTAGCTAAATTAGCCAATGTTTCACCTTCCACTGTGTCAAGGGTTATAGCAGACAATCCTAAAATTAGTGCAGAAACAAAGCAGATTGTATACAAGGCTATGGAGGAATTGAAATACAGTCCAAATGCTATAGCACGGAGCTTGGCAAATAAATCGACAAGAACCTTAGGCATTATTCTGCCGAGTACGGATGAGAACCTGTTTGCCAATCCTTTTTTCATTCAAGCAATGAAAGGTATAAGCATCTACGCACAAAAAAAAGGTTATTATATAATGTATACACACAGTGGGAATGAAGATGAATCCTTAAACATCATTATGGATTATATAAAGAGTGGATGGGTAGATGGGGTAATACTTTTGACGGCTATGGAGAATGATAGATGCATATCATATTTAAAGAAAGCAAATCGTCCCTTTGTGGTCATTGGTAGACCGGAAAATACTCAGGATACCCTGTGGGTAGACAATGATAATTTTCAAGCCATGTATAGTGTGGTTAATTATCTTATTGATAAGGGGCATAGAAATATTGGGTTTATTGGCGGACCGCATCATTTTAATGTAACAAAAGACAGATTAGATGGATACAAAAGAGCATTAAGAGTACGTGGATTATCTGTAGACGAGGGAATTATATTATCAGTTACTGACTATTCCGAGGCTTGTGGATATGAAGCAATGATGAATATGATGAAAAATAAAACTCCATCTGCTGTTGTAACTACAGATGATTTAATTTCTTATGGGGTATTAAAGGTATTAAAGGAATATCAAGATTTAAACATCGAAGTAGTTGGCTTTAATAATACGCCTCTAGCCAGTTACCAGACACCGCCTCTGTCCTCCGTTGATATTAATGCTGAAAAGCTGGGATATTATGCAGCGAAGCTGCTTATAGAAAAGTTGGGAAAGGTAGAAGGTGCAGTAAATCATTACATTGTAGAAACTAACTTGATAGAGAGAGAGTCTACAAACATATTAAAATGATTTAAACATAATCATACTTTTGTCGAAGCAAATAACAAAGACACCTTACAATCGCCATGTGAAACCCTACATAATAGTAGGGTTTTATATTTAAGGGGGAAGTGGGCTGAATAAAATATATTTGATACTAATTTTTGTTTTTATACTGGTTTTTACTCAAGGTTGTATGGAAAAGAACACAAAAGAAAAGGCAGAAAATATCGTAGTAAAACAAAAGGATTCTGCAGAAGGAAAGGTTGTTATGAGAAAGCTATCAGAATCAGAAGAGTTTATATACAGGGGCGACGATCTTGGTGCAAACTACCTAAAGGACAATACTGTGTTTAAAGTATGGACACCTGTGGCTACGGAGATGAAGCTGATTATTTATAGGAGTTATGACGCCATGACAGGCCAGGTCTTTAATATGAGCAAGTCAAGTCAAGGTATATGGGAGCTAAAGCTTTCAGGCGATTTCAATAATCAATATTATAATTATAGAGTAACAATAGATGGTGTTGAGAGAGAGACTGCAGACCCTTATGCAAAAGGGGCTACAACAAACGGTAAAAAAGGCATGATACTTGATTTCTCAGCAATAAATCCAGAGGGGTGGGATAATCATAGTATTCCAAAGCCTTTGAAAGCCACCGAAGCTGTTATATATGAGATGCATGTGAGAGATTTTTCAGTAGATGAAAACTCAGGCATTCAAAATAAAGGCAAATATTTGGCCTTCACAGAAAGCGGCACAAAGGGAGTAAACGGAATTTCCACAGGCTTGGATCACTTAAAGGAGCTGGGAATCACCCATTTGCATTTACTGCCTGTTTACGATTTTGCAAGCATAGATGAAACAAAGGAAGGGCAATACAACTGGGGCTATGATCCATATTTGTACAATGTACCTGAAGGCTCTTATTCAACAAACCCATATGATGGTACAGTGAGAATTAGAGAATTCAAGGAGATGGTAAAAACTCTTCATGAAAATGATATACGGGTAGTGATGGACGTTGTTTACAATCACACCTATACAACAGGTAATTCACCCTTTGACATACTTGTACCACAATACTATTACAGAACGAATGATGCTGGAGAGTATACGAACGGGTCAGGCTGCGGAAATGAGACGGCTTCAGAAAAAGCCATGATGAGGAAATTTATAGTTGATTCAGTAAAATTCTGGGCAACAGAATATAAAATTGATGGGTTCAGGTTTGACCTTATGGCACTTCATGACATAGAAACCATGAAGGAGGTGGAGCGAGAACTAAGAAAAATCAATCCCGGTATACTTATTTATGGAGAGCCTTGGACTGGTGGGACTTCAGCTTTAAGAGCTGCTTTTCAGCTTAAGAAGGGTAGTCAGAAAGGGATGAACATTGCAGTCTTTAATGATGATATAAGAAATGCCATAAAGGGAGACAATGATGGAACAGGCTTAGGCTTTGTAAATGGTAGAAATTTTCTGGAAAAGGAAATAAAAAAGGGTGTTGTTGGAGGCATTCAATACAGCGGCAGCATTTACGGCTTTACAGAACAGCCGGGAGAAACAATCAATTATGTCAGCTCCCACGACAATCTTAGTTTATTTGACAAGCTTGAAAAAAGCAATCCGAACTTAAGCTCCTTTGAACGAGAGAAAATGAACAGATTGGCCTTATCTATAGTTTTGACATCACAAGGAGTACCATTTATACAGGGCGGTACAGAAATACTCCGCACCAAAAAAGGAAATCATAATAGCTACAATGCAGGTGATGAAATTAACAAGATAGAGTGGGACAGGAAAAATACTTATAAGGAAACCTTTGATTACATTAAGGGCTTGATAGAATTGAGAAAAAGTCAAAAGGTACTGACCATAGACAACGCAGAGGCTATTAAAGAAAGCATAAGCTTTATTGAAGCACCTAAAAACTCGGTAGCATATTTGTTAAACTCACCCTATGAGGGTGATTATAAAAACCTCTTCATTGTTCATAATGCAAATAGAGAAGCTATTACTGTAAAATTACCTATATCAGGACGATGGAAGGTCATAGCAAATGAATTTGAGGTAAATCAGTCAGGAATGAATAAGGGTAAGGCTGCCTTTTTTGGGGAGGTTGTGGTAGCGCCACTATCAACTTATATTTTGTACAAAAACCAGTAGCCTAATAATGAACGAAGCTGAGCAATGATTTATTGCGCAGCTTCGCTTATGCTCTATTTAGATTCTAATAACAATATATCAAAAGGTTGTAGGGCTACCTCAAGCTTATTGCCTTTAATTACATATACTTTGTTGGTCAGGATGTTTTTATAATTAGCTGATATTGGGATATTTATAGTCACATTTTTTTCTTTGCTTTGTAGATTCATAATTACAATCACAGATTTGTCATCTTTCTTTCTCATATACGAGAAAAAATAACTATCATAATCAAGAAGTTCAATACTTCCCTCTTTAACTGAAATATTGTTACTCCGGAGCTCTGCAAGTTTTTTATAGAATGTCAATACCTCCGAATCCTTAGTAATTTCCCATTTCATGTCCTGCCTGTTGTCAGGGTCATCTCCACCCTCCATGCCTATTTCTGTACCATAATAAATAATTGGGATGGAAGGATAGGTCATAATAAATGCTAAGGCTTGCTTTAAGTATTCTTGTCCATTTTCGCTTGCATTGCTTATAAGCCTCTTGTTATCATGATTATCTATAAAAATACCATTTATTTCAGCATTTGAATAGATTTCTCTCTGCTTAATAGCATTTATCAAGGTAGCGGTTTTGCCAAAACGAGTAAATGCGCTTCTAATTCCTTTAAATAGAGGATAATCTGTCATCCCATCAATGCCAAGCTGGCGGTATTGCTCTAAATATCTTGGATTATCATTCCAAACCTCACCTAGCAAATAAAAGTCAGGATACTCAGTTTTTATAGCGTTGGCAAACTCGTTCCAAAAGCTTTTAGAAACATGCCTTACGGTATCAAGTCTCATTCCGTCAATATTTGTTTCATTAATCCACCACAATGCATTTTCAATTAAAAAGTTTTTCACTTCAGGATTATCTTGATTTAAATCAGGAAGCCCATAAATCCATCCCTTTTCAATTTCTTCTTGATTGTTCCAGTTAACAATGTCCTTCTTCGGATTAAACCAATCAGAAGGCTTTTCTTTAAGCATTTGCGAATCAGGACTGGTGTGGTTTGCCACATAATCAAGCAAAACCTTTATATCTCTCTTATGCGCTTCCATAACCAAGTCCTTTAAATCATCCATGCTGCCAAGATGAGGATCAACCTTATAAAAATCATTAATCCAGTATCCGTGATAACCGCCTTTGGTATTTTCTGCTACAGGGGTAATCCATATTGCCGTGGTGCCTAAGGACTTTATATAA
>MGOS01000004.1:33343-38227 GCA_001797185.1 Clostridiales bacterium GWB2_37_7 | reverse complement strand
ATTTACATCCTCAAATTGATTGTTGCTTTTATCACCGTCGAAGAAACGATCTGTCATAATAAAATAAATCAGATCCTTTTTAGTAAATACCCCACCGCTATTTGAGACCTTATATAGCAGCTTATCTTGCTGCTCTGTTTTACTGCTGTCTGTTACAATTTTATTATCCGTTGCCTCTGTAGTTTTTTGACAGCCTGTAAAAACTATAATAAAAGAAAGAATTAATACAAATACCATTTTTTTCATTCTTCAGTCACTCCTCATAACATGATTGTACATTCTTTTTTAAATCTATGCAACCGTTTGAACTGTATGATATAATTAATTATAAAAACTGATGGAACATAGGAGTTTCTAGTTGTAAAGGCACTTATTGCGGGATAATGCTGAGGTATTACGTGCATATGCAGAATTAGACAGAGGAGTGAGTATAAACGAGAACTTTCCAGATTAATGAACACATTACAAAGTATAGATTCGGTAATCCAATAAACACACAAGCGGTTGTATTAGATGGAAAAGAAATGAGTCAAAGCAGCTTGGATTACTTAACGGTAAGCTTAGGTGAAAAGTTAAAACTGCAGTATTACATGAAAGCTGAAGATATCATACTTGGGCTAGGAGAGAATCAAAGAGGAATCAACAAAAGAGGTGGTATCTATGAGTCCTATTGCACCGATGAGCCACTTCATACACCCGGAAAAAAAGCATTGTATGGGGCACATAATTTTATACTTGTTGATGGTCCTGAAAGGTTTGGAATATTCATAGACTTTCCTGGAAGGGTTAGCTTCGATGTTGGATTTACACATAAGGATATGCTGGAAATCACAATAAACGGATCAGATGCAGACATCTATATGATAAAGGACAAAGGACTGAGGAATATAACCCGCCACTTCTTAAGCAGTATAGGGCAAGCTTACGCTCCGCCAAAATGGGCCTTTGGGTATCAGCAGAGCCGATGGGGTTATGAAACTGCTCTGGACGTTGAGAAAATAGCAAACAGCTTTATTGAAAATGACATCCCTTGTGACTCCATATATCTAGACATCGACTATATGAAAGACTTTAAGGATTTTACAGTAGATGAGGAACGATTTCCAAACTTCGGAGAATTCGTTCAAAAAATGAAGGCGAAGGGCTTTCGACTGGTGCCAATAATTGATGCCGGAGTTAAAATTGAAAAGGATTATGATGTATATGAGGAAGGTATTGAGAAGGGCTATTTCTGCAAGGATGAAAAGGGAGAACCCTTTGTTGCTGCTGTTTGGCCAGGCAAGGTACATTTTCCTGATTTTTTAAATGAAGATGTTCAGAGATGGTTTGGTTTAAAATATAAAACCTTGATTGACTGTGGTATTGAGGGATTTTGGAATGATATGAATGAGCCGGCTATATTTTATTCCGAAAAAAGGCTTGATCAAGCAATTCAGGTAGCTAAACAATCAGAAAATGAAAATCTTGATATTTATGCTTTTTTTAAACTAAAAGACGTATTTACAAACTTATCTAACAGTCCGGAAGATTATGGGAGCTTTTACCACAATGTAAATGGGGAAAATATAAAGCATGATAAGTTACATAATTTATACGGCTTTTATATGACAAAGGCAGCAGCGGAAGGTTTTATGGAGATTAAGCCCAATGAGCGTTTCTTGCTGTTCTCCAGAGCGTCCTATATTGGAATGCACAGATATTCCGGCATTTGGACAGGAGACAACAATTCCTGGTGGGAGCATCTCTTGTTAAATATAAAAATGATGCCATCAATCAATATGTGCGGATTTTTGTATTCAGGAGCAGATACAGGTGGTTTTGGCGGCGATGCAAATGGGCAGCTGCTTATTAGGTGGATGCAGTTGAGCTTGTTCACACCCTTGTTTAGAAATCACACAGCAATAGGCCATAGAATGCAAGAGCCCTTTGCCTTTGAAGAAGAAACAACCAGCATAATAAGAGATATCATAAAGCTTAGATACGCACTATTTCCTTACATTTATTCAGAGTACATGAAGGCATTACATGGGAACGATGTGTACTTCTCGATCTTATCATTTGAGTATGATGATTTAATGTCAAGAAGGGTAGAGAACCAGCTTTTAGTTGGAGACTCTCTAATGATTTGTCCAATTTATGAGGAAAATGCCACAGGCAGATATGTATGGTTACCGGAGGACATGTTGCTTTGGAAACATCGAGGGGATTCCCAAGGAAATTATAGTATAGTTGGAAAAGGACATATGTACCTGGAAGCAGGTCTAGAGGAAATACCAATTTTTATTAGGAAAAATAAGATGCTGATACTTGGTAAATCTGCAAGAAATGTTGATGCATTGGTAGGGGATGAGCTCTCTGTGATTGCATTTGTGGACAGCAAAGCTACCTATAGATATTATGATGACGATGGAAGGTCTCTTGAATATCAAAAGGGATTGTATTCTGAAATTTTAATTGAAATACAAAAAAATGAAGATGATTTTGAAATAGCTGTTAAATATAGTAGAAGTGAAAAAGTGAAGAAGATAAGCTTTGAAATATTTGACAGCAACGGAAATATTACAAGAAAGACGATTTTATGTAAGTAGACATAAAAAATAAAGAACTCAAGCTTTAAGCTTGAGTTCTCTTAATTGTTGCCCCAAAATGCCGTATATCTATCTTTTGACACCTAGCCTATGCTAGGTGGGTATCCTGACATGGTTTCACGTCTTCCTCTGACAAAGAAAATCTTTGTGAGGCATGACCCTATAACACGTACACAGATTCCCGTTTCAGTACTGTAGGTTCAAAATGATAGAATCCACTAACATCCCAGGTAACCATTAGCAGCAATTTCTTGCTTGCTATAAATAGCATTTCCCAAAGTGTTATCTGTTATTTATATATTAACATAATTTTTTTTTACAGTCCAGAGTATATATATGACTATTTTGGTTGCAGTGAACAGTTTAATCTGAATACTATAAAATATTAATTAATATCTGCTTTTTATGCTATATTACTTTAATATGCAGTCATATTCTATATGTAAATAGCAATCTCAATTATGCAATATTTGGTTGATAACAGCGAATATATTATATATACTAATACTAAAGTACTAATATTGTTTATTAAGATATTAATATTATTTAGTATTACTTGTATAAGGAGGAAATCTTTTGAAGAATACTGTAATAGACTTTGTTCAAATGACAGAAACAGTGGACAAGGACGGACGTAAGCATGAATACTTAATTGATGATATGCAAGTATATGAAAGTTATCTGCACTATAAAAGAAACTACGTCAATCACCCATACCATAAAAGCATAGAATATCATTTATTTCCAGAGGAGAATATTGGCGTTTATGTATTGACACAATATCAAAACCTCAATATAGACAAAGCTGAAATCTACAAATATTATGTCGACATGGTAAGCGTGACAAAAAGCTCACAGAAATGGACAGTTAAGGATCTGTATTTAGATTTTATCATTAAGTGTGATGGAAAGCATTATGTTGTAGATGTTGATGAATTTAATGATGCCATCAAGTCTGCAGAAATGAATTCAGAGGATATTTCTTGTGCATTATCAGGCTTAGACAACATACTGAAGGGTTATTATAAAAGCTTTGACATCAATGAATTTATAAATTCATTGATTAAGAAATATTCAATGGAAGAAAGCAAAATTTTTAATAGCATGAGGAGGTTAAATTATGGAACTTAAAGGAAGTAAAACAGAGAAGAATTTAATGGAGGCTTTTGCAGGTGAATCACAGGCAAGAAATAAGTATACATATTTTGCAAAGGTAGCAAAAAAAGAAGGCTATGAGCAGCTTTCTGCAATATTTGAAGAAACAGCTGAAAATGAGAAAGAACATGCTAAGCTTATATTTAAATTTTTAAATGGAATAGGTAATACAGCGGAGAACCTTCAGCATTGCATAGAAGGTGAGAATTATGAATGGACTAGTATGTATAAGGGCTTCGAGGAAATGGCAAAGCAAGAAGGCTTTAATGAAATAGCTGTTTTCTTTAGAAATATAGCTTCTGTTGAGAAAGAGCATGAGAAAAGATTTGTACAGCTTCTTGAAAATTTGCAAAACAATAAGATTTTCGTAAAAGAAGAAGAAACAACTTGGAGATGCAGAAACTGCGGTCACATTCACCATGGTTATACGGCTCCTGAAGCATGTCCTACTTGTAAGCATCCGAAAGCCTATTTTGAAGTTGCTGCTGAAAATTACTAAAATAGAATAAGAAGTGGAAAGGTGTTGCAATTGCAACACCTTTATTAAAAAATCCGCTCAGCAAGCGCTATGACCAACTCAATGGTAATCAATATAATTATCATCCATTCTAATATATTACCTCTTTTTTGATAGGTCATGGTCGTAAATACTTCTGTGATGTCCATCAAAGTCTCAGATTTACCTTTTATGGTATCATATCGATCATTGAGCTCAAATAATTCAGCCAGCTCTGTATATAGATTTTCTGACTCTTGGTTTACCCATGTAATTGCCGGCTTATCCAATAGCATTAAATAGGAAATAATATTAAATTTAAACCTTAATATTTGGGCTACGATTTTTGAAAGCTTTTTATCACTAATAGCCAGCTTTCCCCGCTCTAACTTTGCTATGATTTCCTCTATTTCATCCAAGAGATTATCCAATGCTTCCTCTATTCTTTCTAACGCCACTGATTTGGCAAGTACAATAGATAACATATTAAGATGATAATCCTCATAATTATTCACATTGAAAAACTCAAAATGCATAGAAGGCTCTTCATCGTTTACTACGATGGTATAGTCATCCTTGTATTTGAAGCTAGCATTTAAGAGGGACTTTTCAATTTTTTTTAAATAATTTACAATATCCACTATT
>MGOS01000004.1:31392-33322 GCA_001797185.1 Clostridiales bacterium GWB2_37_7 | reverse complement strand
AACACTGCAGAACCAAAGGAAAAAATTTTTACAAGCTTGTTTTCTGTAGTTTTGAGTATACCTGTCAGCTGCTTTTCATCTAAGGTAAGGTGCTCTTCCCATTTGAATTTTCTATTAATACCGAAATGAGCCGCCAGCTTGTTTAAGTTAATCTCATTGCATAATGAAAAAACCTTTATAAATTTTGATTCCAAACCATCATCTCCTTTTTTTGGAATAGGAGTTCATATTTATAGTATATATAAAATAGCAAAAAATAAAAGCATCAGAATAAATTCTGATGCAAAAGTAGTTACTCTTAATTAAAATTGCTTTTACTTGAGAGGCATTTCCTATACACTTCTAAGGTTTTTTCTGCCGTTTTGTCCCAGGAATATTCCTTTGCCTTTGCCTGACCCAATAGACTGTGTCGCATCCAGAGGTAGTTATCTGTAAGCAGCTTCAATATTTGCTCACTGATCTCATCAATATTATAGGGGTTTGCAAGAAGCGCAGCATCGCCAACAATTTCAGGTATCGAAGAAACATTTGAGGTTACTACGGGAGTACCGCACTGCATTGATTCCAGCGGAGGCAAGCCAAAGCCTTCATACAGGGATGGATATACAAACACATCTGCTCCATTATAGAAGAAGGGAAGGTCATCAGTAGGTATAAAGTTTAGGAATTTTACATTGTCTGCCAGATTGAGCTTTTCTGTCAATTCCCATAACTGCTTATAGGAGCGCTGATGCTCACCCAAAATTAAAAGATCTATTGGTTTCTCGAAATTGTCTCTCACCCTCTGAAAGGACTGTATAAGCCTCGCAATGTTTTTGCGCGGACTGAAGCCGCCTAAATATAATATATAATTGCGCTCTATACCATACTTATTGAATATGACACTGCGGGCTTTGTCTCGGTCCATTGGCTGATATATGTCGTCAGCTGCAAGATGTGTGACTGTAATTTTATCATCGCTTACACCGAAATATCTTTGTATGTCTAATTTTGAATAATTTGAAACTGTGATGATCTGAGTGGCATTTTGTACAATATCAGGAGTGGTTCTAAAGGTATAATTCAAATGAGGTCTGTCAACAGTTTCAGGCATTATATAGGGAATTACATCATGTAGTGTAATGACATGATTGCAGTTTAAGTTTGTAGGCAGACCTATTCCGTTTACTGTATTGTGAAAAAAATCAACAGGGAACTTCAGATTCCAATTGACTTGATATACCTTGTTCCAAAAATCCTGGCGTCGTTCTCCCACTAACATATTTTTGGGTATACTGCGGATGTCAAATATATCTGTTTTATTGTCAGAGGGATAAAACATAAATATATCCTTCAGCTCATTGTGCTTTTGTATATTTGTGAGCAAATTTGTTGTATAAGTTGCAAGTCCAGAGCCTATATGCCAGGTAACAACCCTTCCGTCCATGCCTAATATCATCTTCCAAACCTCCAAACAACCTCATTTAAAAAAATGCATCTCGCATTCAAAAAACAGCCATTTATACATATTATGAAAAGCTTTCATCAATGTTACATTTTAGCTAAATTTTGTATTGTGGTTGTCTACTAGATAATATAATATAAAATAAGAATGATAAGGGAGCGTGTTATAATGAAGGCATACAGAGCAATAATGAAAAAAGCAGCAGATTTGTTGAAGCACAAGAATATTAAGGCATTGGTCTTAAGCCCATCAGCTAATATGTTTTATCTCACCGGCTTTAATACTTTTCCAGGTGAAAGACTTTTGGTAAATATATTGACCGATACAGGTGAATGTATTTTCATAGTGCCTAAGCTTTATGAAAGTGAAGTGCGAGAAAAAGCTGAGTTTGATGAGATAATGAGTTGGGATGATACACAGAATCCCTCAGAAATAATAAAGAGTATTGCAAAAAACTATGGGTTAAACAACTGCACAATTGCAATA
>MGOS01000004.1:28890-31374 GCA_001797185.1 Clostridiales bacterium GWB2_37_7 | reverse complement strand
GATAATAGGAGAGCTGCGTCAACTCAAGACAGCAACAGAGAGAGACAAAATGAGAAATGCCTCCCATACTGCAGATAAGGCATTGCAAAACATCCTACAAAATATAAAGGCAGGCATGACAGAAACTGCTGTCAGAGATATGCTGGAAGCTGAAATGAAGAATTTGGGTGCGGCAGGTCCTTCTTTCCAAACTATAATTGGTTCAGGTCCAAATAGTGCATTATGCCATTATGGTACAGGTGATAGAGTGCTGCAAGAGGGTGATTCCTTGGTAATGGACTTTGGCTGCGTGATGGATAATTATTGTTCAGATATGACTAGAACCATCGTGATTGGTCAAGCTTCCGATAAGTTTAAGAGCGTATATGCAATATTAAAAAGAGCGCAGCAGAATGCTATAGATAAAGTTAAACCTGGGGTGAAGGCTTCGGAGGTAGATTATGCTGCTAGAAAGTATATTTCTGATAAGGGCTATGGAGATTATTTTATACATAGAACGGGTCACGGCATAGGTCTGGAGGTGCATGAAATGCCCTATATAACTGAAAGCAGTGAGGTAATATTGAAGCCGGGCATGATTTTTAGTGTTGAGCCAGGTATATATCTGAATGGTGAATTTGGTATTCGAATTGAGGATCTTGTAATGGTAACAGAGGATGGAGCAGAGGTTTTGAATCAGTTTAGCAAGGAATTGATTGAGATCAAATAGATTGTTGTTTCAACAAGATTAATTCAACATGAGAGAGGCATACCGATCTCTAATAAACAAAAAAAATGCAAAAGCTGCCAAAAAATATGTATAAATTAGTAAAAAAATCAAACACTATAAATGACTGCTATGATTTAATTAAAGATTTATAATTTTTAAAAAATTTTTAAATTAAGCAGGTAAATAAACTACTTTATAGAATATATATTTAAAGAGCTTAATTTACCTCAATCCCAAAAAGATTATCAACGAAGGTTCTAAAATGCATAATTGTTAATAATAATTAGCATGAACAAAACTAAATTAGCATTTCATACAATGCAAAGCTTTGGTTGAATCAGAGCTGTCAACATCACTAAACGTAACCAAAATATAGACAGGGGGTAATCAAAATGGTTAAGTTTATCATCGGAGTAAAAGGTTCAGGCAAAACAAAGAAAATGATTGATATGGCAAATGAAGCTACCAAGACACTAGACGGTTCTGTGGTATATATCGACAGAGATAAGAAGCACATTTATGATTTGGACAGAAATATCAGGTTTATAGAAACTGGTGAGTTCCACATGTCTAACCTCAAATCTTTTTATGGTTTTGTTTGCGGAGTAATATCTCAAAATTATGATATTCAAAAAGTATTTATAGACGGTCATAAGTTAATTTCAGAAGCCAAGGATGATTGCATGGAAGAGTTTATATACAATCTAAAGAGGCTGGCAGAGCAGTTTGAAGTGGATTTTGTACTCAGCTGCAGCAGAGCCAAGGAAAACGTACCTAGCTTTATGGAGCCCCATATAGTTTAACTAAACTAAGAAAACAATATATGTTCACATATCAAAGGCTGAATAAAAATTCAGCCTTTGTTTTTTATTGTATAGGAAAGTATAATTTCCTATACAATGGGGGATGCAAGGGGGAGAATCCCCATGCCGTTAAAGGAGGGTGCTCAGGATGCTTGCATCCGTCGAAGGGAACCATAGGGTTCCTTAGCGAAAAATAGTGCGGCGGGAGACGCATTTTTTATTCAATATATATGCTAAAATAGGACTATAAGTCTAATTTGGAAGGAGCTCTACAAAATATGAAGCTTGCTGAGGGTCTGTTAAGTCTAAAAGAGTTTGAAAATAGAATTATATCAGAAAAAACAATTCCTGCCAAGGAGGCTGTTCTTTCTGATTTTCCTGATAGCCTATCGTCGGAAATTAAGGAGTTCTTGAAAAGCCAAGGCATTGATAAGCTCTATAGCCATCAGGCAGAGATGTTTGAAACTGCGATACAGGGAAAGAACATCATCATAACGACCGCTACCTCCAGTGGCAAAACATTAAGCTTTTTGCTGCCTGTTGTACAAAAGATTTTAGAGGACCCTACTACCAGGGCTATATTTTTGTATCCAACCAAGGCTTTGGCCCACGATCAATATAGAAATCTTATTCCTATATTAGAATATTTCGGTCCAAAAAGAATACAAGCAGGCATATATGATGGGGACACTCCAAGCAACGAGCGGTCAAGGATTAGGAAAAACGCTAACATCATACTTACAAATCCAGAAATGTTGAATAGCTCCTTTATACCTAACCACAGCGTATATGGCTTTAATCATATGTTTTCAAGATTGAATTTTATTATAATAGATGAGCTGCACTATTACAGAGGAGCCTTTGGCTCTCACATGGCTAATATTATGAGGAGACTTAGAAGAATCTGCAATTACTATAAATGCAGTCCCCAATTCCTTTGCAGTTCAGCTACAATTGCCAATCCGCAGGAAC
>MGOS01000004.1:28045-28883 GCA_001797185.1 Clostridiales bacterium GWB2_37_7 | reverse complement strand
AAACATTTCAGGAGAGCCTTTTGAGGTAATCAGCAAAGATGGTTCACCTACTTCCGAAAGGACAATAATGTTTTGGCAGCCGCCTTTGATTAGAGATACTCAATATAGAAGAACACCAGAAGCAGAGGCATCAGAATTTATACCCTCACTGGTGGAGCAGGATGTAAAATTCATCACCTTCTGCAAGACTCGCAGAGAGGTTGAGGTTGTGCTTAAGGAGGTAAGAGACAAGCTTACCAATATGGACAAAAAGCCTACCTTGGGCAGGAATCTTTCGCATTTGGTCAGCGGCTACAGAGGGGGCTATACCCCGGAGGAGCGAAAGGAAATAGAAGCAAAGCTTTCTGGTGGAAGATTGGCAGGAGTGGTGTCCACCAATGCCCTGGAGCTTGGGATAGATATAGGCAAGCTGGATTTGGTAATTTCGGCTGGTTTCCCCGGTACCAAGGCTTCTTTTTGGCAGCAATTGGGCAGAGCAGGACGACGAGGCGGCAAATCCTTTGGAATATTAATCCTGGATACTACACCCAATGATCAATATATAGCAGTCAATAAGCAGTGGTTATTTGAAAGCGGAGTAGAAAATGCAGTTATAGATAAAAACAACCTGTTTATTCAGCTGGCACATGTAAGAGCAGCTGCCGCAGAGCTGCCTTTGAGTCTTGATGATGCAGCAGTTTTCCCGGATTTGGGGGAAATAGTACCGGTACTGATAGATGCCAAGGAGCTTAAAAATGATAGCGGCAGATTTGCGTGGATAGGCAACGAGTTCCCTGCCGGCGACTATAGTCTGCGCAATATAAACAACAAGGCTTATAAGGTTGTCAATAAAATGACA
>MGOS01000004.1:23751-28034 GCA_001797185.1 Clostridiales bacterium GWB2_37_7 | reverse complement strand
TGCAGTACATGGTAGAGAGCCTGGATTTAACAAATAGAATAGCCTACGTGATCCCTGTGGATATGAACTATTTTACAGTACCCTTTGTAGAAACGGATGTAAGAGTTATTAGGGAATTCAAAACAAAGGAAATTGAACGTACACAAATCAGCTTTGGAGATGTTAAGGTCAAGGAAGCAATACCGGCTTACAAGATGGTGCAGTTCCATAATCATCAGAACCTGGGCTTTGAGAGGATCACTCTGCCTTTGTTTCAAGAATTGGAAACAGAAGGTCTATGGTTTACTGTGGATGAGGATGTAGATCGTGTTTTTAATTCCTATACACAATATAACTATTATAATGGTTTGAAGCATAGCCTGCTTAATGCTGCTATGAGAAGAACGATGTCTACTTTGGAGGACTTGGCGGGGACAGTTTTTAATACAAAGAACGAGCTCGGAGTGGTGAAAAAGTCACATATACTTCTGTATGACTTATATCCGGGCGGCTTAGGCTTTGCAGAAAAAGCATATGATTTCTGCGGAGAAATTTTGAGCGAGGCCATTGTCCTGGTGCATAACTGTGGCTGTGAGGATGGGTGTCCTGCCTGCGTAGGAGACTATCATTTAGATAAGAAGCTGGTACATTGGGGTCTCAAATGCATGCTGGAAAAATCAGAAGCTCCTTCAGGCATCAAGAGACCTGAAAAAGCGCCTAAAATTGTGATTGAATATATCTGCAAGCTGAGTGAGCTGCCTAATAGATGGTCAGAGTTTGTAAATTATCTACGTGCACAAGGCGAATACCTCAATAGCTTCTTAAGTACAATAGCAAATGTAGAAGTACAGGGAGTTGTGCTGATATTTCACACCGATTATAAATTTTATGAAGACTGGATGCTGGACAGCAGCAACAAAAACAGACTCATAAATGTTATAAAGAGGTATATAGAGGTGCCTAAGGGCTTTGATATAGCTGTCAAAACAATAGGCAATGGCAATGATATAAAAGAGAAAATTATGAGAAGATATGATGATTTGGTAAAGTAGGTGCTATCGTGCTGGAGGAATTATACTGCAAAATAAAAAATGACTGTGGTGATGGCAGCAATAAAGCTTTTGAAGAGCTGAACATTGAATTTGACAAGCTCAATGAGTATCAAAAGGCTGCAGTATTGGATCATAGCAAGGCTTTGCTGGTAAATGCTCATGTGGGAAGCGGAAAAACCACAGTGCTCATCAACAAGATCATGTACCTGCACTTTGTAAAGGGTGTGTCGCTGCAAAGCATGGCGGTGCTCACTTTTACCAACAAGGCTGCGCAAGAAATAAAGGATAGGGTAAAAAAAATAAACAGCGGCATTAATGATGATGATATGAAGTTTTTTGGCACCTTTCATAGTGTGGCGCGAACATTATTGTCTAAGGTGCTGCCTATAGAGGATTTAGGCTTTACCAAGGACTTCTCTGTAGCTGATCCGGATGAGGTCTTGGAGCTTTATGACAGAGTAATCAATGAAAATAAATTCACTGTAAAATATCGGAATAAGCTGCATAAACGTCTGGAAAAGTTGAAGCAAGGCAATTATCTCTATGCAAACATGAAGCATGACGATGATTTGAAGGAGTTTTATGATGCACTAAAGATGGCAAAGGTGAAATCAAATATCATGGAATTTGATGACCTAATGGAGTATTCGGTTCAGCTGCTGCAGCAGAGCAGCTACCATCCGGAATGGGTTATTATTGATGAATATCAAGACTGTGATAAAGTGCAGCAGGCTTTTATAAATGTACTTTGCAAGGAAAAAGCAAGGCTTTTTGCCGTGGGAGATCCAAATCAGATCATATATTCTTGGAGAGGAAGCAGCCAAAGCTCCTTTGAGGATCTCAAAGCAACTTATCATGCCAAGGAGTTGACTTTACCTATAAATTATAGGTCCACGTCAAATATACTAAATGCCGCCAAGGCATTACTGGACAATGGAAGTGGTCTTATAGGCATCAGAGATGAAGGTCGCCCTATTGTAATAAAAAAGCATTATAATACCTTCAACGAAGCCATATATTTATGTGAGACAATACAAAGACTTATTGATGGTGGGTTAAAATATAGTGATATAGCTGTGTTTTATAGAAAACAAAAGCATGCCGAGGTATTTAGAGAGGTTTTTAGCAATAAGAATATACCCTATGAGGTCTCTATAAGAAAAACCTTGAGAGATATACCTGTGCTTTTTTGGCTGGTACGCTTATTGAGGGCTGCTGTAAACAGCAGCGACCGGGATAGTGTGAGATTTGTGCTGCGAGACAACAAATATGGTTTAGGGATGACTGACAAGCAAATAAACAAGCTGTTTGAGGATAAGCCGAAGCCTAATAAGGAAGCGGACGGTCTATTGTATAAGATCAGAGCTTTTAAGAACTGGTGCAGCAGCAAAGGAATTGTTGCTCCTGAGGAGCTATATGGTTACTTTGATATAAGTTTATATCTAATGCCTACCTCCTTAAGCTTTAAGGAGGATTCTGAGCTGGTATTAGGCTATATCAAGGAGATATGGAATTATATAGACTATAGAGGTTCTACAATTTTTCAAGGTCTAAAGGACTATATGAATACCTCTGCACTATATGGAAGTCAGATTCTAAATGAAAATGTGCATAGGTATCAGAACTCTGTGAAGCTAATGACACTGCATGCCTCTAAGGGTTTGGAGTTTAGCCATGTATATATATCAGGTGCAAACTTAGGAAATATACCCCTGGCAAGAAGTGAGGAAGAGCAAAAGGAAGAGCAGAGATTGTTTTTTGTCGGGATAACAAGAGCCAAGGACTATCTGGAGATATCCTATCATACATCACCGGAGGATTTTGGTGTATATAGTGTGCCTAGCCCCTTCCTGCGCTTGATACCGGAAAATCTCATCAACAGTGAGGATTATGGAAGCAGGGCTTCCAGCTTAACTGCTTTGAGAAAAGAAATAAAGCAGAATATCGACAATAGGAAAGAGGATACAAAAGAGTCCTTGGAGAATATTTCAGAAAATAAGATTGGTGCAGACATATTTGTCCAGCATGATAAATATGGAGAAGGTCGGGTAATAAGTGATGATGGCGACAATATTACTGTTCACTTTGAAGCCTATGGAGAAAAAGCCTTTTCCAAGATGTTTAGTCAGTTGAAGTATTTATAAAAGGAGAAAAATCATGCGAAATAAGTACATACTGTCCTTAGATCAAGGCACTACAAGCTCTAGGGCAATACTTTTCAATCATGGGGGTCGGATAATCAGTGTTGCCCAAAAGGAAATCTCTCAGATTTATCCTAGAGCAGGTTGGGTAGAACATGACGCAATGGAGATTTGGGGCACTCAGATAGGTGTTGCCAGAGAGGTAATAGAGACTGTAGGAATTAGACCAGAGGCCATTGCCGCTGTAGGCATAACCAATCAGCGGGAAACCACGGTGGTATGGGACAAGAACACAGGAAAACCCATATGTAATGCCATTGTATGGCAATGCAAAAGAACAGCGGACATGTGCCTTAAGCTTAAAGATAAAGGGCTTGAGCCATACATTAAGAATAATACGGGATTGGTAATAGATTCGTATTTTTCAGCCACCAAAATTAAATGGATATTGGAAAATATAGAAGGAGCGAGACAAAAGGCTGAGGCGGGTGAGCTTCTTTTTGGAAATATTGATACTTGGATCATATGGAATCTGACGAGAGGCAAAGTACATGTAACTGACTATTCCAATGCTTCTAGAACCATGCTATTTAACATAAAAGAATTGAAGTGGGATGACAAACTGCTTAGGGAGTTTGATATTCCTAACTCCATGCTTCCTGAGGTAAAACCCTCCAGTATGATTTATGGCTACACTACAGAACGTGTTTTTGGGGGTGCTTTGATCCCTATTGCCGGGGCAGCAGGTGATCAACAGGCGGCATTGTTCGGCCAAGCCTGCTATGAACCGGGCATGGCCAAGAATACCTATGGTACAGGCTGTTTTATGCTTATGAACACCGGCAGCGAGATGATACTCTCTAAGCATGGGTTATTAACAACAATAGCATGGAATGTAGATAATAAATTGGAATACGCTTTAGAGGGCAGTATTTTTATGGGTGGAGCCACTATACAGTGGTTGCGTGATGAGCTTAAGCTTATCGACGATGCGGCAGACAGTGAATATTATGCAACAAAGGTCAAGGACAACAATGGCGTCTTCTTGGTGCCAGCCTTTGTAGGAATGGGAGCCCCTTATTGGGATATGTATGCAAGAGGAACCATAACA
>MGOS01000004.1:22229-23702 GCA_001797185.1 Clostridiales bacterium GWB2_37_7 | reverse complement strand
TAAAGAGCTAAAGGTTGATGGTGGAGCGGTAAAAAATAATTTCTTGATGCAGTTTCAAGCAGATATTTTGGGCGTCCCTGTCACCAGACCAGAAGTTACAGAAACAACAGCCTTAGGAGCTGCACTTTTGGCAGGCTTGGCTGTGGGCTTCTGGAAAAGCAAGAAAGAGCTTTCTGATATGTGGCGCATAGATAGAACCTTTGCTCCGGAAATGCATGAGCATAGCAGGGATAAGCTTTATAGAAATTGGCAAAAGGCAGTATCAAAAGCTTTATACTGGGAAGAAGTGTGATATAATCTTATTAGCAAGGGCGAGGTTCCATGATCTCCCCGTTGTGCTTAGTGCTATTTGCAGTGCAGCATGGAAACCACCCCAATATTATTAGATTCTATAGTTAGGAGAAACCATGTTTGGATATATTATACCGGATAAGCCGGAATTGAAAATGAAAGAGTATGAAATGTTTAGAGCATATTACTGCGGTGTGTGCAAAAGCATGGGTAGAAGCTTTGGACCTATATCTCGCTTTGCACTCAATTATGAAGCAGTATTTCTTGGATTGCTGTTATCCGCAGTAAATAAGGAAAATTCAGTCATGAAGAAGGAAGGTTGCTTTGCAAACCCATTTAAGAAAAAATGGGTGATTAAAAACAACAAATATGTAGACTTTGCGGCAGACATAAATGTTCTTTTGACGTATTATAAATTAATAGACAACTGGCAGGATGAAAGACATTTTGCATCCTATGCTGGGAAGCTGTTGTTTAAAAGTGGCTATAACAGGGCATTCAGCAAAAACTCAAGCACAGCTTCAGCGATTATATCTGCACTGGAGAAGCAAAAAAATCTGGAGCAAAAAAAGTGTAGTTCGATAGATGAAGCAGCGGAGCCCACTGCTGAAATGATTAGAGATGTACTTTTAATTGGTTGCAAGAATGCAGATGAGAATGTACAGAAATCTATGGAGTGGCTGGGCTACAACCTGGGTAAATGGATTTATACCATAGATGCCTATGATGATATTGAAAAGGATATAAAAAGTGGCAGCTATAATCCTTTATTACTGCAGTATGACTATAAGCAGCAGCCCATTGTTGAATTTAAAAACGCAATAAAACTAGATATAGAGCGAGACTTATTATTTACCCTAAGTCAAGCAGCTAGTGTGATTGAGCTTTTGGATATGAATAACAAGGGTATCATAGAAAACATAGTTTATATGGGAATGAACAATAAAACAAATAAGATATTGTGCGGTGATTGCAGCCAGTGTGATCAGCAGCAAAGCAAGGGAGTGGATTATTATGAGAAATCCCTATGAGGTATTAGGGGTACGTGAAGGCAGTAGTATTGAGGAAGTTAAAAAGGCATATAAGGAGTTGGTGCGAAAGTATCACCCAGATCAATATCAAAACCATCCTCTTTCAGATTTGGCAGAGGAGAAGCTAAAGGAAATAAATGAGGCCTATGAC
>MGOS01000004.1:3088-22215 GCA_001797185.1 Clostridiales bacterium GWB2_37_7 | reverse complement strand
TTGCACAAGCAAGAAGCTTTATAAATGCAGGTAATCTAATGGCTGCAGAACAGGTGTTGAATGGAGCAGGAACAAGAACTGCCGAATGGTTTTACTTAAAAGGAGTTATAGGCATGAGGAAGGGCTGGTACAACGAGGCTTTTGCTAATTTGCAGACTGCTGTTAATATGGAGCCTGGGAATCTTGAATACAGGAATGCTCTTAATTCTATAAGTAATGCAAATAGAAACTATCAATCAACTTCATACAACAGAAGGGGCTACGGTAATGATCCGGACATGTGCCAGCTGTGCACCTTTCTTTATTGTGCTGACTGCTGCTGTGAGTGTGGTGGCGGCGACTTCATTGGCTGCTGCTAAAGGAGTGATTATATGAGTCGAAGAATAGCCTTTGGAGGAATTTTGACTGCCTTGTGCGTAGTACTTATATATTTTGCTGCATTGCTGCCCTCAGGCAAGCTGGGGCTTTATGCATTGGCATCAGTGACTATTGCAATTGCAGTAGTTGAGTTGGATATAAGATGGGGTGCCGTTGTCTATGGGGGATCGTCAATATTAATTTTTTTGCTTACAGGAAACATCAATGCAATGCTGCTATTTACCATTTTTTTTGGCAGCTATCCCTTACTCAAGTATTACATCGAAAAGCAAAGTAGTGTCGTCACAGAATTATTATTGAAGTTTACAGTATTTAATCTTTTGGCTGTACTAGGCTTCTTTGTTTTTAAGCTGTTGTTTGGAATCTCACCTATTAATTTGGCTGGTTATACTGTTTGGATTCTCTTAGGGGTTATACTAGGCGGGCAGGTCGTATTTTTGATTTATGATTATGTTTTATCAAGACTTATAAACTACTATATCAGCCGAATCAAAGCAGGGATACACAGACAATAGTCATTGGAGGTTTTTTGTATGTGGGAAGGTAAAATAGCTGCAACTTATTTAAGAGAATGGATAGGACCGGCGAGTAAGGCCAATATTGTATTAATACATGGCACAGGAGAGCATTCGGGAAGATATATTGAGACTGCACAAAAGCTTTTTGGATTGGGCTTTAATGTCTATACCGGGGATCTAATAGGTCATGGCTTAAGTGATGGTCAAAGAATCTACATAAGCTCTATAAAGGATTATTTGTATAATGTGGATACCTTTATAAAAAGGGTGCAAAATGACAAGCCCATATTTTTGCTGGGGCACAGTATGGGTGGTCTTATTGTTCTTTATTACATGCTTTTTCATAAACATAATAATATAAGAGGTGTCATTGCCTCATCTCCCTATTTAAAAGATAAGATAAAGATACCTGCTATAAAATATTTCCTAGGAAAAGCCGCTGCTTCTTTATTTCCAAGATTTCAAATAGAGTCAGGGCTGAAGGGTGAAATGGTATGCAGAGATAAAGACATTTCCAATAAGTACAATGAGGATGGATTGAACTGCAGCAAGGTAACGGCCAACTGGTTTGTGGAAATAGAAAAGGCGAGATATGAGCTGATGCAGGAACGTAAAAGCTTTGACTTTCCTTGTTTGATATTACAGGCTGGTGAAGATCAAGCTGTAGATGCAGAATGTGTGAAACAATTTTATGAGGGTATCAGCTCGAAAGATAAGGAATTTGTATTGTACGAAAACTTTTATCATGAAATATTAAATGATCCAGAAAGAAGCAAGGTTATTGATAAAATAAATAGCTGGATAAATAATAGAGCGAAATTGTTGTAGGGGCTGGTCTCAGTGTCAGCCCACATAAAATAATCAACAATATTATTTTGTATTAGGAGGGTTAATATGGCAGACAAGTATATAGAGATACAAAACAAAGCAGAAAATTACTTTAACGGAGGCTACAATTGCTGTGAATCCGTAGTATTGGCAGTCTGTGATCATTTGGGGATTGACAAGGAAATGCCCCTGAAGATTGCTACCCCCTTTGGAAGCGGCATGAGTAAGAATGCCAGTAATTGCGGTGCATTGTCAGCTGCCTTTATTGCAATGGGTATGGCAAAGGGACGCAGCAGCAGTGAGGAACCAAGAGATCCATCCTACATACCGGCTGATATCGTTTTCAATAAATTCAAGGAAAAGTATGGAACAGTTTCCTGCGGTGATATCACTTGCCTAAATATGAGAGATCCTGAAGTGATGGCACAAAACAAGGAAAGGTTGCATAAGGAAATTTGCGGTCCAATCGTCCGCCAGGTAACTGACTGGATTATTGAAGAGATGGAGAAATAAATTATGATAGAAGGAAAACTGATAAATCTACGCACAGTTAAGCAAAGTGATCTAGATGAGATCATACCTTTACTCAGTGATACGGCAGAAAGAGGAGAATTCCTTATGCCGAACATGGTAAATGAACCAATGTATAGGAAACGTTATCAGGAAACAGGCTTCTGGAATGAAGAGTTTGGGTCCCTGCTTATTACAGATAAAGAAGGGAAGCTGCTTGGTGACATAGCCTTCTTTAAAGGGGTAAACTATCTGCCGGGCTATGAAATAGGCTATAATATATTTAAGAGGGAAAATAGAGGAAAAGGCTATGTTACAGAAGCATTAAAGCTATTCTCTGCATATTTGTTTGAGACAAAAACCATTCATAGGTTAGAGGTTCATGCTGACAATGGAAACATAGGTAGCCGCAAGGTGGCGGAAAAATGTGGATTTACCTACGAAGGCATGAAGCGTCAGGCTGTTTTTTCAAGAGGGCAATACTGTGACCTAGCCATATATTCCATGCTGAGACATGAATGTCCCAGCTTTACGGAGCTGATTAGAAAGGAAGCATAAGTATATAAAAAGGGAGTAAATGTTTTTCATTTACTCCCTTTAATAATCTTGTTACAGCTTATTGCTGCTTCCCAAAACGTTTTTCATCTTGTGTGCAACCATTGCTTGAAGTGCTTCTCTTGCTGGCTTCAAGTATTGTCTTGGGTCAAAGTCTCCAGGATTTTCAGCCAAGTGCTTTCTGATGGAAGCTGTCATGGCCAATCTCAAATCTGTATCGATGTTTATTTTGCATACGCCCAATTGAGCTGCTTGTCTAAGAAGATTTTCAGGTACGCCCTGTGCCCCTGCAACATTGCCGCCGTACTTATTGCAAAGCTCAACAAATTCAGGAAGAACAGTTGATGCGCCATGAAGTACTAGAGGGAAGTTTGGAAGCAGGCTTGATATTTTTTCAAGTCTTTCAAAGTCCAGCTTGGGTTCGCCCTTGAATTTATATGCACCATGGCTTGTGCCTATAGCTATTGCCAAGGAGTCAACCCCTGTACGCTCAACAAATTCTACTGCTTGATCAGGGTTTGTGTAAATTGCATCTTTGGCATCAACCTGAACATCGTCTTCAACGCCAGCCAATTTACCTAACTCAGCCTCGACAACGACTCCTCTTTCGTGGGCATATTCCACTACTCTTTTTGTCAGAGCTATATTGTCTTCAAAGGAGTGCTTTGAACCATCAATCATAACAGATGTAAAGCCGCCGTCTATGCAGGATTTGCAGATTTCAAAATCGTCACCATGATCTAAGTGAAGAGCTATTGGAAGACCGCTGTCTTCAACTGCTGCTTCTACCAGCTTCATTAAATAAACATGCTTTGCGTATTTTCTTGCTCCTGCTGATACTTGAAGTATAAGGGGTGAGCGCTCTTCCTTGGCAGCATCTACGATACCTTGGATGATCTCCATGTTGTTAACGTTGAATGCACCAACAGCATAGTTGCCTTCATAGGCTTTTTTGAACATTTCCTTTGTTGTTACTAATGGCATAGTAATACCTCCCAGTGTGATATTTATTAAATTACAGAAAGCTGTTACAGCAATGCTGTAAAATGGCAAATTAATGAATCATACTTATTATATCAAAAAAACTGGGATACATTACATTGAGAACATAAAAAAATATTGTTTTATGCTGCACCCTATGCTAAAATTTAAATGAATTGAATAACTGTTTAGGTGTGTGCTGCGTACAACAGCGCCTTAAAAGGGAAATGGGTGTAAACCCCATGCGGTCCCGCCACTGTAACGGTGAGCTGCCTATATATTCCACTGAGGATAGGAGACTGGTGTCAACCCCTTGGGAAGGATTAGGAAAGCGATGAACCTGAGCCAGGAGACCTGCCTAAAATGATTATGCAAACCTACGGGAGATGGGGAGGTGCATTTCGCTGATATACAGTAGAAATATTAAAATTCCTTCTAGTCATAGAAGGAATTTATTTTTTTTCTAAGTATTGGTATAACTTTTCACGGCACTAAACAAAGGTTTAATTTAGGAGGAGAAAAACTTGAGAAAAATATTAGTTTTCATATTAACATTGGCATTATTATTTGCATTCACTGCTTGTCAAACACAACAGCCTGCAGCTCCTGCACCAATAGAGCAACCAGCTGCAGATACAAAAATCGAGATCACTGACCTTAAGGGCAGAAAAGTCACATTGGTTAAGATACCGGAGAGAATAGTGTCACTTTCACCAGGAAATACAGAAATATTGTATGCTGTTGGTGCAGGCGACAAGGTTGTAGGGGTTACAAGCTTCGATGACTACCCAGCTGAGGTTAAAGATGTTGAAAAAATTGGAACCTTTGAAGGTCCAAACCTAGAGCTTATACAAAAGGCTGATCCCGACGTGGTATTAGCTGGTGGTTACATACAAGAAGACTTAATAGCTAGCTTGGAACAATTAAATATACCTGTAGTATCGACAGAAGCAACTGATTTTAACAGCATTTTTGATTCAATTGCACTTATAGGCAAGCTTAGCGGTAATGACCAAAAGGCTGAGGAAGTTGTAAAGGGAATGAAGGATAAAATAGCTGAAATTCAGGACAAAGTAAAGGGCCAAACACCCAAATCAGTCTTCTATGTGGTGTGGACTGATCCATTGACAACTGCCGGTTCAGGTACCTTCATCAATGATGTTATCAAAGCTGCCGGAGGAACAAACACAGCTGAGAAAGTAGCATACTGGGCAAAATATAGTACTGAGGAATTAATAAAGGATAATCCAGATTATCTATTATCCTCTGTGTTTGCTTCAAATGAGGGTGTAACAGCAGATTTTTACAAGGAAAGTCCTATTTTTAAGAATCTTGACAGCGTAAAGAATAGCAGGGTATACTTAATGAGCGATGACAATGTAATTTCTAGACCTGGACCAAGAATCGTTCAAGCAATTGAGGAAATTGCAAAGGTGCTTCATGGTGATGTAATAAAATAATGGAATGTGTTTATGCCAGCTGATTATTCGGCTGGCATATATAATATTGCAAGAAGGGTATGTTGACTATGGATTATAGTATCAAGATTGAAAATTTAAGCTTTGGCTATAATGAGGATTTGGTACTGAAAAACGTTGACTTGGTGTTTCAAAAAGCTGGCTTTACAAGTATTGTAGGTCCAAATGGCTCAGGTAAAAGTACGCTATTGAAGCAAATAAGCGGTATATTAAGACCTAGCCAAGGAAGCTTGAATATTGAGGGTGTAAATGTTGAGAGGATAAACAAAAAAGACATTGCAAGGTTGATGGCTGTAGTACCACAGAACACTGCCTTAGAGTTTGATTATAAGGTAATGGATGTTGTGATGATGGGCAGATACCCTTATATAAGTAGATTTAAAGGTGAAACTCCCAAAGACAGGGAGATCGCCATTGAGAATATGAAGTATACCAATACCTATCAATTTAGAGACAGAAGCTTTAATCAGCTAAGCGGCGGAGAAAGACAGAGGGTGATTTTGGCGCAGGCGCTTACACAGCAGCCTAAAATTTTACTTTTGGATGAGCCTATTTCTCATTTGGATTTACAGCATCAAATAGAGATTATGACGCTTATCAAGAAGCTTTCTATGGATCAACAGCTTACTGTAGTAGCTGTTTTGCATGATTTAAATATAGCTGCAGCATACAGTGACTACATCATAATGATGAAGAGCGGTGAGATTAACTTCCAAGGTACTCCTGTAGAAGCTTTTACAATTCAGAATATAAGAAGTGTATTCAATATTGATGTAGATGTGGAGGTTTCCGCTCATACAAATAAGCCTTATATTTATACGGTTACGAGACATGAAATAAAGAAAAACTGTGTAAAGGCACATGTTATATGTGGAGGCGGCAGCGGCAGTGAGATCATATCAAATCTGTTTAACTCTGGCTTTGAGGTTAGTGCAGGCGTATTAAGCATAGGGGATTTGGACTGGAAGATTTCTAAGGATTTTGAACTGAAGGTGGCAGAGGATATACCTTTTGCCAGAATCTCAGATGCTGCCTATTCGATCAATAAGAAGCTTGCGACAGATGCTGATTATATTATAGTTACTGACTTTTACATTGGAAAAGCAAATATTCGAAACATAGAGGTGCTATTGGAAGCAGAGCTAGAAAACAAGCCCATATTAATATTGGGGGATGAAAGCATTGCAAAAAGGGATATTACTGAGGGTGCAGCTCTATCACTTTATAACAAGATCAAAAATAAAAAATCTTCAGTTGCTGTTTCCAGAGAAGAAATGTACAGTATATTGAATAATGCAGGAGTGACAAATGAATGCTAAATTAAAAAACTATTCAATATTGTTTATTATGCTTGCTAGTTTGATAATAGCTATAGTAGCGGCAGTGGGCTTGGGGGCTGTCCGCATTCCTGCCAGGGAATTTGCAGAGATACTGTTGTTGGGTAATGAGACAGAAAATAGCACTATACTACTACAGATAAGATTACCAAGAGTACTCCTAAGTTTGGTTATTGGGGCAGGTTTAGCTGCTGTAGGCGCAGTGATGCAGGGGATTTTCAAGAATCCTCTTGTAGATTCCTACACATTGGGTATGTCATCCGGTGCAGCACTTGGTGCTGTGATATCAATCGTCACCGGAGTCGGTTTTAGTTTTGCAGGCCTGTCTACAACAGGTGTTTTTGCTTTTATAGGTGCTGTTACTACTTTGTTTTTTGTTTATAATCTAGCACGAAATAAAAATGCAGTAGCTGTTAACTCACTGCTGCTTGCAGGTGTAGCGGTAAGTTATTTTCTTGCTGCAGTGATCTCATTTTTGATGCTGTTAAATGACGATAATATACAACAAATAGTGTTCTGGACCATGGGGAGTTTATCGCTGACCTCTTGGAGCAAGGTTGCAATGTCCTATATGGTTATTGTACCGGGGATACTTGGACTAATGCTGTTTGCAAGGGAGCTCAATATATTTGCCATGGGGGATGAAGCAGCCCAATACCTGGGAATAGATGTAGAGAAGCTTAAAAGGATATTGTTGGTAATATGTAGCATGATAGTAGGTGCAGTTGTTTCTGTATCAGGAACCATAGGTTTTTTAGGCTTGGTGGCTCCACATATAATCAGAATGATTGCGGGCTCTGATAATAGAAGGGTTATACCCTATTCTGCATTGCTTGGGGCAATCCTTTTGATTGCATCTGATACCTTAGGCAGAACCTTAATACAGCCTGTGGAGATACCTGTAGGTGTCATGACCTCTATCATGGGAGGACCGTTCTTTATTTTTTTATTGCGGAAGCAACGGTAGTGTAGGGGTCGCTGCCCACAGCGAACCTTCTAATGCTGTAAACGGCAGGCAGCTGTCTCAACATCCTGTAAATACAAATTTAGTAATAGAAAAAGCGGCATAAGCCGCTTTTGTTCATATCTTATATTTCCCTAATTCTGATTTAAAATTTTGTGATAGCTTTTCCAACTCTTCAATATAGGTTGTAAGCTCTTTTATTTTGTTTGAGTATTCGATTACATTGGCACTCATTTCTTGTGAGGAAGCCGAGTTTTCCTCAGCAATAGCCGCTAAGGAATGAACATTTTCAAATACCATGGCCAGCTGATGAGTTTGAACTGACATTTCTTCCACCAGTTGAACGATGCTGCCTGTTACAACATCAATTTGATCAGTTGCAATACTATTGTCTGAGGCTACTTTTTCCAAGGTTAGGTTACTTTCCTCCAGCTGCTTAAATTGAGCATTTATTTGGTTTATAAGCTTATTTACATCGCTGGTAAATAGTTGCAGGTTTTCGTTTATAATCTTTACTGAGGACTTTGAATTATCAGCCAAACCTCTTATTTCGTTGGCAACGACTGCAAAGCCGCGTCCTGCTTCACCTGCCCTGGCTGATTCAATAGCTGCGTTTAGGGATAACAGGTTTGTTTGATCTGCAATGCTTTCAACAGCGGTAACAATGTTCATAATATCCGAGACTCTTCTGGAAAGCTCAACACCCTGCGCATTTACATGAGCGAAATTATCTTTAACTGATAATATCATTTCAGCAACCTTTTGCGTTTCGATGGCGGAGGTTTTGATATTGCTGACTGCTGTCTCTAACTGGCTGCTGCTCTTAAGCTCTTCTTCAGCAATCTTATTCAAGGTCTTCATATTTTCGCCTATAATATCAACAGACTTCTCCGTTTCTTCTGCCTGGTGGATAGCTCCATCGGCTACGTCCTGCACAACCATGGATATGCCGTCTGATACAGATTTCATATTAGCTGCAATTTCGGAGAAGGTCTTCGTAAAGCTGTACATATCGTCATTGCCGCCCTTTAAGAATAAGAAATCCTTTTGCATTTTTTCCTTAAATATATTAATATCCTTTGATAAATTCTCGATATTGTCTGAGGTCTGGATTTTCGTAAAGCTTGAAAACTCCATACTGTTTAAAGCTTGAAGCTCCTCGTGTATTGCACCTAGCGGCTTTAAAACAATATATGATATCAAGGCTGTAAGAGCAAACACCGCTGCTGTCATGATGGAAGCAGCTGTTACATTTCCGGCAGCAAAATAACCCACAGGGAAAAACAATAAAGTAGATATTGCTGATATTTTCAGCTCTGCCCTCTTAATGAAGCCTAAGGACAATAGCTTACTTAACATGAATTTCTTGGAGCTGCTTATGCCCTTTTCGAATTTAATATTAACTCGCATGAAAGTCAAGCCATCCTCTGTGCCTCTTTCTAGCTCTGTATATTCTATCTTTTCATTAAAAAACGCAGCACTGCCCTCTAATAAACCTAAGAAATAGTCGAACATACCTCTTTTGGAGACATATTTTATTTCTAACTCTTTATCCCCAATGTCTGTAGCAAAAAGCCTTGGAGGCTTAGCTCCTTTAATCATTTTGGTAAGCTGTGTATGTACATCATCCATCATGAGCAAAAAGGACTTTGTGTTGCTTCGTTCAAAGTAGGAGGGAAACCACTTGTGGAAGGACTTGATATTATGCCTGCCAATGCTTCTCCAAACCTCTTCTGTGCTATTGCTAACAAGTCTGCTAACCTCTTCAACCAACTGCTTTGGTTCTGAATCGTGTATTTCTTCTAAAGGCGATATTATTCTGTTTTCTGACCAGCCGATTTTTCTTAAAGCTTTATTTACTATATCGTCTCCATATATCACCCTGAGACTGTTAATCCACGTTGCAACTACTGTACCCTTCATTTAGGCATTCCCCCCATATTACTTAATTATACTTACATTATATAACTGCACAAGCTTAATGGCAATAATTATTAGTCGAAAATTATTATTATTTAATAGATCGTGTAAAAAAATGTCGGCTTACTTAATAAATAAAAGCATGATATACTTTATATGATAATAATTTAAGGGGGCAGCTTTTTGAGAAATATAGATGAAATTATAATTAATAAAGTATATATTAGTGCCTTGGATAAGGAAAATAACGCCCTTGTGCTGTCAGAAGCAGAGCTGGAGTTAAATGAAGAAACCTATGAATACTTTGAAAAGCATATATTGAGATGTATCAGAGATGATGAAGCAAAGCCTGGTAGGTTTGAGGGTGATGTCAATATCGTGAGAGAGCTTTGCAAGGAAATATTTGAAGAGGAAGATGATTTTTTGCTTAGCTCAAAGAAGCTGGCTCAATTTATATATAAATGTATGGGCAATGATGACAAAGAGCAATCCGGGGATTTCGCAGTTTGCCTATGCGACAGCCAGCAGGGTCTTTTCATAGCATTACTTAAGCTGAATTATTCCGACTCCTATAGTCATTTTATAAAGCAGGAGGAGGATGCTGTTACGATAAATATCGGCATCAATAAAACGGGTCTTCCCGGACTGGGACAAAAGCTTGCGAGAGCAGCATTTGTCAGAAAACCAATCAGCAAAGTTGATGAATATGATTTTCTTACCTATGACAAACAGCCGGAGGGTTACTTCTGTCAAGCCTTCTTAAGAGTCAGCCCTGTAAGAGACAAACGAGAGAATACAAGAATCATACAAAAAACCTCAGAAAGCTTTGCTCGTAGGGCTTTTAAGGACAATGCACAGGAAGCAGAGGGCTTCCGCAAGAAGCTGACCGATACCTTGATGCAGGAGGATAGGGTAAATGTGGAAAGCCTGATGCAGAATCTTTTGCCAACTGAAGAAAGAAGAGCAGAGTATAAGGCAGCTCTGGTTAATGAAGGTATTAGTGAGACTGATGTAACCATAGACAGAGAGTGGGCAGAAAAAAAGCTTAAGAGAAAACGTCTGAAGGTAGATAAGTCCATCGAGCTTTATATTGATGACGAGGTCTATAACGATAAGGATAAATTCCAAATCAAGAGAAATGGGGATGGAACCATCGATATCATTCTGAAGAATGTGAAGAATTATATAGAGAGATAGATATTTGCATAATGACTAACTAAAAGTTACAAAATATAAAAAAAGTATTTAACTTGGAGATGGTGATTCTTAATAAAGGGTTAATGAATATTTTTTGCAGTACTTGAAATGGAATGGCATTTATGCTATTTTTAATGTAAGAATCTTATTATAATATCTAGGAGGTGAAATGATGAACGCATATTCAGTTAACAATTCATTGGATAGAATAAAGCATTTTGTTGCTCGTATTTCAGCAAAGAAAGCTGCCCAAGGGGGAAGTCTATCCAAAATTAGATATTGTTAAGTGAGCAGATAAATCATCATTTCATAAAAAGTGTTATTAATACCCGGGTGATTCTCTGCCCGGGTTTTTTTTGTACAAAAATATGAATTAAAATTGTCATAGCCTGGGCAGTAGAGTAGATCTATCTGCCCAGTTTTTGTGCCCGGGTTAAAATAAAGGAGAGATAAATATGATAAGTTTTTCTATTAATGAATTAAATAAATATTATGGAGCCAATCATGTGTTGAAGGGACTTAGCTTTGAGATATTCGATGGCGAAAAGGTAGGGCTTCTAGGCAAAAATGGAGCGGGCAAATCCACTTTGTTCAAGATACTGGCAGGTTTGGAGATTTATGAAAGCGGATGTGTCAGCATTCCTGAGGGAGTAAAGGTTGGGGTATTGGATCAAATTCCTGTGTACCCTGAACATTATACCGTAATTGATGTACTCATGACGGCCTTTGAAAAGCATCTGTCTCTGAAGCAGCAAATGAATAAACTGGAACATGAAATGGCGGTGCATTTTGAAGAGAAAATGATGAAGCGCTATGGAGAAATACAAACAAGCTTTGAGACAATGGGTGGTTATACAATAGACAGTGAAATAGCAAAAATTTGCAATGGTCTGCAAATAGATAGCGATATGCAGCAGCGCGAGTTTAAGCTGCTCAGCGGCGGAGAAAAAACCAGGGTAAACCTAGGAAGGATACTGCTGCAAAACACCAATGTATTGCTGCTGGATGAGCCCACTAATCACTTAGATATTGTATCTACAGAATGGATAGAGAAATTTCTTAAGCTGTATAAAGGTACTGTAATTGTAATATCTCATGACAGATATTTTTTGGATAATGTAGTTACAAGAATAGTTGAGATTGTAGATGGTCAAGCTGAGCTGTATCAAGGCAGCTACAGCTACTATGCAGTTGAAAAAGAAGAAAGATATATACAACAGATGAACCAATATCAGCAAGAGCAAAAGAAGATTCAGCAATTGGAGTTGGCAGCCAAGCGAATGCATGAGTGGGCAAAAAATGCCGACAATGCAGCTATGCATAGGCGAGCATTTTCTATAGAGAAGAGAATTGAAAGAATGGATAATACAGATAAGCCTTTTAAAGAAAAAGCAATGACTGTTACATTTAATCAAGAAAGCTTCTCGGGCAAGGAAATTGCAGTCTTTAAAGATATATCAAAGGCCTATGACGGAAACAGGGTTCTTGATCACATCAATGTAACATTATATAAAGGTGACAGAATTGCCTTACTGGGTAAAAACGGTTGTGGGAAAACGACACTTCTGAGAATTGTTATAGGTGAAGAGCTGCCGGACACAGGTATGGCCAAGCTTGGTGACAGCATAAAATATGCACTGCTGCAGCAAAACATTGTCTTTGAAAAGCCTGAGCGAACAGTTTTGGATACGATTCGTTATGACTTGGAGATTAGTGATTCTGCTGCAAGAAATATGCTGGCAGCATATAAGTTCAAAGGCAATGATGTATTTAAGAAAGTGGAGGCATTATCAGGCGGAGAAAGAACAAGACTCAGCCTCTGCTTATTGATGCAAAAGGATGTCAACATGCTGATACTGGATGAACCTACCAATCACTTGGATATCGCATCAAGAGAGTGGATAGAGGAGTGTGTTACGGGGTTTGAAGGTACTATACTTTTTGTTTCTCACGACAGGTATTTTATCAGTCGCTTTGCTGATAAGATATGGGAGCTGGAGGATGGTAAAATCAATGTATTCAACGGCAGCTATGAGGAGCACCGAGAAAGCAAAGAAAAAGCTATTAGAGCTAATGAGGAAAAGGCAGTGGTTAAGAATAAGCCCAAAGCTCAAATCAAACAGCCTATTGATCATACTCAGCGAAATGAGAAGCAAAAGCTTAAGCTGGAAGCTGAAATATCAGACTTAGAGGCAGGGATCAAGTTAATAGAGACGGATATTGAGCAAACTGGGTCTGATTATGTGAGACTGCAGCAGTTGATAGAACAAAAAGAGGAAATGGAAGCGAAGCTGGAGCGATTGTATGAAAAGTGGTTGGATTAATGAAGGTTGACTGCCCACGGCTGCCAGTTATGATTTGGCTATGATAAAGGGACGCTGTGAGCAGCGTCCCCTACATTTACAGGAGTACATTTATGCAGTCCATTGCATAATCAATATCTTTTCTGGCTACATCGTTATTGGTTACAAATCTCAATACGCCTCTATAAGCACCATTGGCTTTAATGCCTTTTTCATATAGCTTATCAATAAACTCGGCATCGGACATTTTGAGATTATCTATTGTAAAGAACACCATATTGATATGTATGCTGTCCTTATCCACTTTTACGCCTGGAAGCTCAGAAAGCTTATCGGCAAGATATTTGGCGTTTTCATGGTCGATATGCAGTCTTTTTGTCATGTCTTTGAGAGCAATCAAGCCTGCTGCTGCCAAAATGCCGGATTGTCTCATACCACCGCCTATCAGTTTGCGGTTTTTCTTGGCCTTTGAGATGAAGCTTTTACTACCGGCTACCATAGAACCTATAGGAGCACATAAACCCTTGGAAAGGCAGAACATAACAGTGTCTGTATAGGCTGCTATATCTTTTGCTTCAACATTTAAATATGCTGCAGCATTGAATATTCTTGCACCATCCAAGTGCACAGCGATATTATGCTTCTTGGCTATGTGGTATATTTGCTGCATATTTTCTAAAGGAACAACCCTTCCGTTGGACAGCGCATTTTCCATACATATCAGAGTTGTTTCAGGATGATGAATATCCTCTTCTCTGATGGCTGCTTCTACATCTTTTGGCTGCAGGATGCTGTTAATTCCTTTTACAGTTCTTAGGTTTACTCCCGATAGAACAGCCACTGCACCAACCTCATGCTCGACTATATGACAGCTTTCTTCTACTATTATTTCATCGCCTCTTCTGGTATGAGTCATAATAGCCAATTGATTCCCCATGGTACCGCTTGGTACAAACATGGCAGCCTCCTTGCCCATCAAATCAGCAGCCAATGTCTCCAGTTCTATAACTGTAGGGTCGTCCCCGTACACATCATCCCCCACTACAGCTTCTGCCATGGCTTTTCTCATTTCCTCTGTTGGAATTGTTACAGTATCACTTCTAAAGTCTATATAACGCAAATCTTACCCCTCCTCATGTGGTATCTTTGACTTGGATGCTCATTCAGATACCTAAAATAATACAAGTATTATTATACAATACTTACTAAAAAATGTCATATATATTAACTGTAATAATAAAGTATAATATGGCTCTGGTTGTTGCAGCAGTGGCACTAAGACAAGGTTGGCTGATGGGTTGTATGAATTTATTTGAGGTGGTGAATGGTATGAAGCTAGTAGTTGTAAAAAGAACCTTTGTGATACTTCTTGGTACTCTAGTCCTTGCTCTTTTTTTGATGTCAATAAATTTCACCTTTAGTCCTATTGCAAAAACCTTCAAAAACAGCTTGGATTATCAAAAAGCTGATAGACAGGCACTTAAAAAATATAAGGCTTTGCAGGGAAAATTTGAGTTTTCCTTGCCTACCGACTGGACTACTATGGAGGAGACTTTTAGTGGGGGAGAGATCATCTATAATATTTACTTTGTTTCTAAGGACAAAAAAATTCATGGCTTTGTGCAGGTATGGGATATTGATAAACCTCTTAAACAGTTTATTGAAGAGTCAAAAAAGGCTGCTGTTGGGGTAGTGGATTTTAAGTATTATAGGGTAAAGGAAATCACTATGAACAATCAAAAAGGCTATTTGCTGGATTACAGCAGGAAAAACAATCAAGACAAGTACATAAAATCCTATGAAACATTTGTAGAGGGAACGAACGGTAGGATCTATAGAGCTAGCTTCTTTGTAGAGGAGCAAAATTGGAAGCAGCAAAATCTAATATTGTTCAATAGGATAACAAGGTCTTTTGTTATTAACAAGTAAATGGTTGCTTTGTCGAAGGTTGCCATGGTTCAAAATATTACTTTCGACTTTATTTGCAATTGTCGTATTACGTAAAAAGTATCGATTTTATTTCCAGGGAAATTACGACAAAACCATTGGACTGATTCGACAGCGTGCGAAAAAAAGCAATATTATAGGGGTGATTTCTAATCGCCCCTATAATATTGCTTTTTTACTCTCTCAAGTCCCAAATAGGGACATTCATAATAGTATTAGAATCCAATAGAGTAATATCAACATTGTCCTTATTTGGGTCCACATTATTGATCCATACAGGGCTGTTTCGGTAGAATACATCTATTTTGTCTGATGAATTAAAAATTTCTTCTGCACGCTTCAGCTTCATAAAATCAACTTCCTTTCTTTTATAAATATTATAACGCATAGGAAGCTTTGATATACCTCAACCGGTATTCACTTTATGGTGCTTTTTAGTCAATTGCGATTCTTCTAATACATTTTCCTTAATATTACAATTAACTGCACAACTTTAGAATTATAATAAAAAATTAGTAAACTCACAATAATATTAGTATAAGCCTGCGGGAATCCTCTGTATTTCAATGGGGAGATGAAAGCCGGTGTTTCTGTAAGAAACTTTACTATATGTATTAAGGATGCGTATTGAAAATATTGAATAATAAGAGCATATGTAATATACTATATGTATGGAAAAAAGTAATGTAGAACATGCAAGGACATGCGTATATAACGTAAACTATCATATTGTGTGGAGTGTAAAATATCGGGAAGCAGTGTTGAAAGGAGGCATTGACGAAGAATTAAAAAATATTTTTATACAGATTGCTGCTGAAAAGGGATTTACAATTCATACAATAGAAGTAATGTCGGACCATACTCATATATTTGTTTCTGCACATCCTAAAGTAGCACCATCATACATAGTCAAAATGTTAAAAGGAATAAGCGGAAGACTACTTATGATGAAATATCCTGAGCTCAAACAGCAGCTATGGAAGGGCAGCCTTTGGAATTCTTCATTCTATCTTGAAACAGTAGGTTCGGTATCGGAGGAAGCAGTACAAAAATATATTGAACGTCAAAAGACAAGGGGGTGAGGAAAATAAAACTGAAAAAGAATAATTCTGAATCAAGGCAAAGAGTAATACAAATCCAATTCAATCCCAATGTTGAGCAAATAATAATACTTGATTGCTTAACATATGCAGCTTCAAAACTGTGGAATGTTGCTAATTATGAACGAAAACGGTGGACTAAAGAGAGTAGAGTTCCTTATCCAGATTGGTATGACCAAAAGAAGATGTTAAAGGACAATTTTTGGTATAAGAATCTTCCCTCCCAATCTGCACAGGAACTTTTAAAACAGCTTCATGAAGCATGGAAGTCCTTCTATAAGTTGCAAAAGACTGGAGGAATAAAAAATCCTCAGCCACCAAGATACAAACAAAATAATATAGGTATAAGGTTTTTAAATAAGGGCTTCACTATTTCAAGAGGGATCATTCGATTGGCTGTACCAAAACACCAAAAAGAATATATATTACAAAAATACAATCAGGATGTAGACTTCTTGTACATACGTATTCCTGATGAATACATAAATTTTACGGGCAATCCTAAAATTATCGAAATAATACCCCTGGAAAAAAATAAGTACAGGGTTAATATTATTGTCGAGTTGCCGGAAGTAGCAATGAACCAGGATAATGGTATATATATGGCAGTAGATCTTGGAGTCAATAATCTTATCACCTGTTACTGCTCCACAGGAAAATCCCTGATTATATCTGGAAGACAGTTACTAACAATAAACAGATATTTTGATAAGACTATATCAAAATATCAGAGTATATCGGATGCACAGCAATCAGCCAAAGGGATAAAATATCTAAAAAAAAGCAAAAGAGTATTGGAGTTGTACGAAAAACGAAGGAAGCAGGTAAAACATCTTATCCATACTGCAACAAGACAAGCTATTGACTTTGCTGTTAAGGAGGATGTAAGTAAGATAATCATAGGAGACATAACCCATATCAGGGTTGACAACAACATGGGTAAAGTAAACAACCAAAAGTTCCACAGGTTGCCTTATAAACAGATAATAGGACAAATAACATATAAGGGAATTGATAAAGGTATACTTGTAAAAATGCAAGAAGAAAGCTATACAAGTCAATGCAGCCCCTATTCGAGTGAAGTATCTAAGGATACAGCAGAAAAGAAAAACCGCAAGTATAGGGGACTATATGTGGTTGATAAAAAACTGTTTAATGCAGACTGTGTAGGAGCATATAACATACTGAGAAAGTATCTGCAAAGGATAGGTAATCAGCCTATTACAGCAGTAGTGGGGTTGGACACTCCAGAGATGTACAGATGGGACTCTATCAGGGGTTTCTTCTCGAATTCGAAGCTCGCCATTTCAATGACGAAGTAGTTCACTATAATACTGTTATGACAAGATTTTGATATAAAAAAATGATACGACTGAATAGGAGAAACAAATGAGTAAGATAGAATTGACTGCACCCTGTAATTTTGCACTGGAAGCAGTGCTGGCAAGGGAGATAAGAGATTTAGGCTATGAAACTACCCAGGTAGAAGATGGCAGAGTTAATTTTGAAACTGATGAATACGGCATATGTATGTCAAACCTATGGTTAAGAACAGCTGAGAGAATACTGTTGAAGGTGGGAGAGTTTTACGCAGAAACCTATGATGAGCTTTTTGAAAGCACAAAAAAGCTGCCATGGCATAAATGGATCCCTAAAGATGCAGAATTTCCGGTAGCAAAGGCTTCCTCCATAAAATCCAAGCTTTTTAGCACTTCAGATATACAAGCCATTGTCAAGAAGGCTGTTGTAGAGAGCCTGAAGCAAAAGTATAAACTGGATTGGTTTCCTGAAAAAGGATCAAAACACCCTATCCATGTTTTTTTAAATAAGGACAAGGTTGTTTTGTATATAGATACCACCGGCTATGCTCTTCATAAAAGAGGCTATAGAGAATTAGCCAATGAAGCACCCATAAAGGAAACCTTAGCAGCAGCGATGGTACTTCTTACACCTTGGAGAGCGGATAGATTGATGATTGATCCTTTCTGTGGATCCGGCACAATACTTATTGAGGCGGCAATGATAGGCTTGAATATGGCTCCCGGATTAAATAGAGAGTTTTTGGCGGAGAAATGGGATATTATACCGAAGAAACTTTGGGAAAAGGCTAGAGAAGATGCCATAAGTAAAATTAGAACAGATGTAAAGCTGACACTACAGGGCTATGATGTTGATGAAAAGGTGCTAAAGGTAGCTCGTAACAATGCAAGACTGGCAGGCGTGGAGAACCAAATACACTTCCAAAAGAGAGATATGAGGGAATTGAGCAGTACAGACAAATATGGTTTTGTAGTTACAAATCCTCCCTATGGAGAAAGACTGCAGGACAATAAATCAGTAGAGCTTTTGTATAAGGATATGGGCAAGGTCATGTCAAAGCTGGATACCTGGAGCTTCTATATAATTACAGCCCATGAAGGCTTTGAAAGGTTATTCGGCAGAAGAGCGGATAAAAAGCGCAAGCTATACAATGGTATGCTGAAAACGGATTATTATCAGTTTTATGGACCAAAGCCGCCAAGAACTCCAAGAGAAGAAAAAACGGTAGAAAGTATAGAATGATTTGTAGTGTCGGTCCACAGCTACCCTATTTTCATGCTTATTTTAAATCAAAAAAATTTAATGAAATAGTAAACAAACTGTGCTTGTTTTACGTATATAATATATAATTAAGCAAAATCTGTAGAGGCAGCTGCTTTTGTGCAATCAGAATGGCATTTTTCACAACATATGTATTTAGGAAAATGCTATGTACATTCTGATTTAATTTAAAAGTTTTAGCGCAAAACATATAGTTAAAGATCACATGCTTTTTAGTTGAAATAAATTACGGGAGTGGATTTTATTGAGTCGCAGAAGATTTGACAGGGATTTCGATGGTTATAGTGATCATGATTGTAATGGACCTAGAGGTTATAGAGGACCAGCCGGCATATTTGGATTAGTTTTTTCCTTTGTATCCTTGGGTCTTACCATTGCCTTCAATGTATTGGGAATGGTGCTGCATGTATTTTCTGGTTTAGCTGGAAGCAAGCCTGCAAAAAACTATGAAATGCCGCCTCAAGCCCATAAACAGCAAGCGGCAGAGGAGAAGAAGAATACAACCTCCCA
>MGOS01000004.1:2947-3073 GCA_001797185.1 Clostridiales bacterium GWB2_37_7 | reverse complement strand
GGATAAGAAAAATAAACGGTGCAAAAGTTTCGGAAGTATTAAACATGCTTAACCGCGAATTTGTGAAATGGGTAGCTATCGCCTTTGTTATTGCCACTCCGATAGCTTGGTATGCCCTGAATAAAT
>MGOS01000004.1:2107-2801 GCA_001797185.1 Clostridiales bacterium GWB2_37_7 | reverse complement strand
GAATAATGTCTGAACTATGATTTTTTTGATGATTACCAATAATATAAAAAATGGATACTATACTAAACAACCTAAAATTAGCATGGAGAAGTTTCAAAAGGGACAAACTTTATTCATGGGTTAAAATTAGTAGTCTGGCTATTGGAGGTGCGGCATGTATTCTAATTGTATTGTTTGTCAGAAATGAGTTGAACTACGACAAACATTATCAGAACACAGACCGGATTTACAGGCTGGTTAAGGTTGATGAAAATAAGGGCAAAATCCGTAAAAGTGTTTATATGCCAGCCGCATTGGCAAAAGCACTTATGGACGACTATCCTGAGATTGAGAAGGCAGGACGCTTAAACAATATTGAAATATTTGGCGCAGGTAGCAATCAAATCAGAAGGGAAGGTAAATTAGATAATTCATTCGAAGAGGGTGTCGTTTTTGCTGACCAGCAAACCTTAGAAATATTGGAGGCACAATTTATAAATGGCAATCCGCAAAATGCTCTAAGCGAAGCCAATAACATGGTAATTACAAAAAGTCGGGCAGATAAATTTTTCCCAAATGAAAATCCAATAGGCAAAACAATCTTAATCAATAATAATATCCAAAAGCCATATAAAATAACTGGGGTAATTGAAGATTTCCCTGAAAACTCGCATCTCAAATACCATTTTTTTATCGGATTGCACTCAGATATTTT
>MGOS01000004.1:1466-2081 GCA_001797185.1 Clostridiales bacterium GWB2_37_7 | reverse complement strand
AAAGGCTCTGACATTGCCTCGTTAGAGAAAAAACTGAAAAATATTGTTTCAAAATATGATGAAACTATTAAAAGTGAAAAGTTGTATGAGTTTCAACCCGTAACAGATATTTACCTGAACAGGGACCAGGTTCAAGACATGCAATCACATGGAAATATCCAGTTTATATGGGTATTGTCTGCAATTGCAGCGTGTATTCTTATTTTAGCTTGTATAAATTTTATCAACCTTTTTCTTGCAATATCAGGCAACAGGGCAAAAGAAGTAGGATTCAGAAAGACAATTGGCGCTAAAAGAAATTCTATTGTCTTTCAATTTATATCAGAATCAATTCTATACAGTTTCATTTCAGTGTTGGCGGGAGTTGTATTGGCTTGGATATTCCTTCCCTGGTTTAATAATTTATCTTCCAAATCGTTAACCATACCATGGACAGAATGGTTGTTTTTCCCACTAATCATTTCTATTTCAGTAATTATCGGAACAATTGCAGGATTCTATCCATCACTTTTCCTCTCTCGGATTGAACCAACAAAGGCTCTTAAAGGGAAAATTAACCAGCCAAAAAAAATGTCTGGAATATTCAGTAGCCTGGTGGTTTTTCAATTTGCAGCA
>MGOS01000004.1:1134-1413 GCA_001797185.1 Clostridiales bacterium GWB2_37_7 | reverse complement strand
AATGAACAAGAAAGTCGGATTTGAAAAAGAACAGGTACTGGTTTTAAAGAGTACGAACACTTTAGGGACAAATATTACCCCTTTTAAAAATGAGCTTTTAACAATGTCCAATGTTCAAAGTGTTTCAATAAGCAGTTTTTTACCCATCGAAAATACAAAAAGAAACTCGGATAGTTTTTGGGATGAACAAAATGGAAGAGATGCGAGTGTAGTATCTCAAATATGGTCAGTTGATTGCGATTACATCAAAACAATGGGCATGAATATAATTGAAGGTCG
>MGOS01000004.1:0-1075 GCA_001797185.1 Clostridiales bacterium GWB2_37_7 | reverse complement strand
GTTAATAGTGAGGGGCAGCGTTGGGAAATTGTTGGTGTAGTTGAAGATTTTAATTTTGAATCGTTGAAAACAAGCATCAGCCCGCTATTTATGGTTTTAGGAAATGGTAACGAAGTTATGGCAATTAAAGTGAAAACTTCCAACATCCAAACAACGCTTAGTTCAATTGAACAGAAATGGACTGAATTTTCACCTAACCAATCCATAAGATACAGTTTCCTCGACCAAGAGTTTGCATTAATGTATAACGATACTGAGAGGATGGGTAGCATTTTACTGAATTTTACCTTCCTGTCAATTTTTATTGCATGTCTTGGTTTGTTCGCTCTTGCTCAATTCACAATTAAAAAGCGGATTAAAGAAATCGGCATCCGCAAAGTAAACGGAGCACGCATTTCGGAAGTGCTGATTATGCTGAACAAAGACTTTGTGAAGTGGGTAGCCATCGCTTTTGTAATTGCCACACCAATTGCATATTACGCCATGAATAAATGGCTCGAAAGCTTTGCCTACAAAATGGAATTAAGTTGGTGGATTTTTGCCCTGGCGGGTTTGCTGGCGCTGGGAATTGCTTTGCTGACAGTTAGCTGGCAAAGCTGGCGGGCGGCAACGAGGAATCCGGTGGAGGCGCTTAGGTATGAATAATCCAATTCATCCCAACCCCTGAAGTATAGAGGGAAAATTAGGTGTAACAAAAGAAAAAAATTGGCGTCTATAGATATGATGACCATATTTAAACAATTAAAAAACTCATTATGAAAATTCTGACTACTATGAAAATGTACACGATCATTGTAATGCTCATATCTCTACTTTCAATGAATGGATTTTCGAAGGATGACCAGGCGACTATTACAAAAACCTTTGAGATGAAAGAGCCAGGCTCACTCAACGCCTCATCGTCGGGTGGAGGAGTAACTGTTCAAACACACGATCAGCCTCAGGTAGTAATACAGGCATTTGTGCGAAAAAACGGTACTATTTTATCTCCATCAGATCCTAAGGTGAAGGAGGTTTTGGAAGCATTCGATCTGAATTTTTCAAAAAGTGGTTCAGCTATTACCGCAATTGTTGA
>MGOS01000003.1:21706-40054 GCA_001797185.1 Clostridiales bacterium GWB2_37_7 | reverse complement strand
AAAGATATACCTACAATTGATGATATATTCCTATCTAAGTACCGAAGCATGGTAGAAAGAGTAAGAGAAACTCTTGAAAAAGAAGATTACAAGCGCTTTGTACCTTTGGCAGCAGAGCTGGACGATGAGTTTAACCTGGTTGACGTGACTGCGGCCTTAATGAATATCGTTTACAACAAGGAAGTAAGCTTTGAATATACAGAAAACAATATTGGACATAATACAGACTTTGTAAGGCTTTTCCTGACAGTAGGACGTATTGACAGAGTAAATCCAAAGCATATTCTTCAGTTCTTCTCTGATCATGCAAATACCAATAAGACTGATATTGGGGACATTGACATACTTGACAAATTTACCTTTGTAAATGTAAATGAAGCTGCAGCAGAACGAATTATCAGAGCATGCACAGGCAAGAGACTTGCAAACAGAAGAGTCAAAATAGAGATATCAAAGAAAAGAGACTAAAAAAACAATAAGTTAGAGGTACATATACATCAAAGTATATGTACCTCTTCATACAATAAGGGGAATATTATGAACTTAATGAGCTTTTTGAAGCTGGTAGAAATTCAAACAAAGGTAGCGAGTATCATACCATTTATGCTGGGAACCTCCTATGCCTTATACAGATTTGGCAGCTTTAATATTATTAATTTTGTACTTATGCTAACATCTTTATTGAGCTTTGATATGACTACAACAGCCCTAAATAATTACGTAGATTACAAAAAGGCAATTAAAAAGCATGGCTTTGGTTATGAAAGCCATAATGCAATCGTAAATTATAAGCTAAAGGAAGGTACTGTGATCGCTGTTATTGTATTGATGCTTGCAATAGCTGTGGTTGCGGGAATCTTGCTATATTTTAACACCGGATTTGTAGTATTGCTGCTAGGAGCCATATCCTTTGCTATAGGCATATTATACTCCTTTGGACCTATTCCAATATCTCGAACACCCTTTGGCGAGATTTTTTCCGGCTTTATAATGGGGTTTGTAATTACCTTTCTTTCGGTATATATACATATCAAGGATTTTGGGTTTATCATAATGTCCTATTATGGAGGAATCTTTAAGATGAGCTTAAATTTGTCGGAGTTCGGATATATTATGTTGATTTCAGTGTTGCCGATTTGCGGTATAGCTAATATCATGCTGGCAAACAATATTTGCGATATTGAGGATGATATAGCCAATAGAAGATATACCTTGCCAGTATATATAGGTCGCGAAAATGCATTGATGATTTTTAAGCTTATTTACTATATTGGCTATATTGCAATAGTTATTGCATCATTCCTAAGAATCTTGCCTGTTCTATCTGTGGCTGTTCTGGCAACTCTAATAATAGTAAACAAAAACATCAAGGAGTTCTATATGCAACAGACAAAGAAGGACACTTTTATTTTGGCAGTTAAGAACTTTGTGCTAGTCAATTTGGCTCTTATATTTACAATAGCCTTAGGCTCTGTTCTTAATAGCTTGTAAAAGTAGGACAAAAGCATATCACGACTGCGGGAGGGGAGCGTTGTAGGCTTAGCAATAGTAAAGGCTTTGCGAAGGAGCTTGGCTGTGATATAAAGCCAATTGAAGAAGTTAAGAAACGCAGTTTGATGGGTGTATATATTATGGGTGCTTTTGCAGCAATGAGAGGAAAGGCAAGTGAAATTAAGTCTCAAAATATTGATATGAAAGCTTATGATACAATTATAATAGCTACCCCTGGTATACCACTCGCAGTTTCAGCTACTATCATTCCTACTTCTAATTTTTTGTCTGTCTTAAGCTTTTCTGCTATTGCAGGTGCATCTTTGATCATCTTGTTATTGGCTTCCAAAGATTGAGCAGCTACAGACTTGTTTGGTGGTGGAGTTGTAACTTTTGGCCCGCTAGTTCCTTCCAACTTAATGCTCATTTTACAATACCTCCCTGTATCTGTAAATTTTATCCTTATTTATATATTATAATGACTTATAATTACAAAATCAAGAAAAAATTGTAAATTTCTACACCTCTTTCCCAAAATTATGTTTTTTTATGTTTAAAAATGTAAGTATTAACGTGTATAATGATATTAATATTAAGATGAGTAACCACCTAGAATCAGTTGAGATTTTATTTTCCATATTTAAAATTGTTAGTATACCTTGAGGAATCCATAAAGGAGTATAAAGAATTTGCCTTAAAATAAAAGAATTCTTTGATACTAATTTATTAATTATAATGATATCAATAATGATTAATATTATAATTATTATTGCGTACATGGTTAGTTTTAACATATTGACCTCCTTGAATAATTTGTTATTTATGGTATATTATATTTTAATTAGATATAATTAACAATGTAGTAAATGGATTTAATTTTTAAATAATGAAATGAGAGGTAATTATATGAATTACAGTGATATTACCATTACTAATTGTATAAAAGGAGAAATTACAAAAATAAGAGATACAAATTAATTTTTTAGTACAGATAAATATATTTATGTAATTTTTAAGGAAAAGTTAGAAGAACAAATTGGAATGGTATTTAAGCAAGAAAATTCGCCAGAATTTATAAATGTTACTTTAACACCAAAGGACACAAAAAAAATATTGGAAGTATATGTATCTAAAATAGCAGTATGTTATATATTGGGAAGCAATGTGAATTCATCTAATTGGCAAGTTCTTGTTTATGATTTTAATACACAGGAACAGATAAAAGAATTATATATTTCTTTTGAAAATAAGACCAAACTATATAATTCAAAAAGCAACTCGTGTTGTTTGCTTCAACATAATGAAGGAGTTTATATCGATCAAACTATATAAAGATATATAATAAGGCATGGAGAAGATCCTGCCTTATTTATTTTCCAAAAACTTTTTGGTTTATATTGTTGCTCTTTAAATTTTTCTTTTAAAAGCAGACGAGCGTCTTGTTCTTGCTTTAAAAGAACTTGAAAGTTTCTTAATAAATCGTCTTTACTCTTGAGTTGATCATCTTTTCTATCAAGCTGCTGTCTAAGATAGTTAACTTCACTTTTAAGTGATTCATATAAGTATTTACAAGTGTTATAGCTAACTCTTGTAAATCTGATTTTAAATTTACTTAACCCTTCATTAGATATGAGGAAATCCATCGATGGTCTTGCGGTCACTGTCCAGCAGAACTTTCAACTAAATCCTTTTCAAAACAGCCTGTTTCTTTTCTGTGGCAGGCAAAAGGTCATGTATGAATATCTAATACATGACCTTAACATTAAGCTTCCATATAGATCACACCAAGTGTGCCTTTGCCGCAATGGCTGGACACAACACAGCCTGTTCCGGTAACAATAAATTCCGGATTATCCAATTCTTTCTCCAAAGCACTTTTTACATATTTTACACTATCTTGAGCCATTGAATGCGGTAAAAATATTCTGTTAGAATCTATCTTACCCTTCTTTGACAATACATCCTCTATCATAAGATCTAAAGCTTTTTCCATTTTGCCTCTAACCTTTTCTCCAACTGTCATCTTACCTTCTACTATTTGGATGATAGGTCTGATTTTTAGCAAGCTGCTGAAGAAATGCTGCACTGCAGAGCAGCGACCACCCTTATATAAATAATCCAAGGTATCAACCACAAAGCTGGTTCTGAGCTTTGGAGTCATAGCTCTCAAGGTCTCGCCTATTTCCTCCAGCGCCATGCCTTGGTTTATTAAGTCAACAGCCTTAAATAGCAGTAATCCCTCCCCGGTAGAAAGATTAAAGGTATCTACTATTTCAATCTTTGCATCCTCAAAGTCACCTTTGGCAATCGTAGCGTTTTGTACTGTAGAAGAAATTAGGGTTGATATGCCTATGTATAGGATCTCTCTTCCCTCATCTACAAAAGGCTTAAAGGCATTGTAGAAGTCCCCCGGTGAAGGAGCCGCCGTCATAGGGAGCACACCGTATTCATCGACCTTTTGGTAAAGCTCTTCTGTAGTTATATCAATTCTATCCTTAAAAGCATCCTCGTTAAAGTGCACATAAAGTGGTACAAAGGATATATCGTATTTTTCTAATATTTCATCAGTTAAATCACAGGTACTGTCAGTAAATAATTTAATATTTGCCATAATGGTATCCTTTCCAACATATTATTATATTTTAATGGTACTACTGAATGTGAAAAAAGTAAATGCTGCAATGAAGCAGAAATTGAAAAAATACTAAATATATCACAAGCTGAATTAAGGCAGGCTTTGTGTTATTATAATATAGTAAAAAGTAAAAGTATTATGATATAAAGCTATTGCAAAATAGCTGGTATTTTATTTTGGATTGTGGGGGTATGAAATTGAAAAGACGAGATCTAATATTATTTCTATTGGCCAGTGCTTTTTTAGGGGTAAGTCAAAGCATTGATTCCTCTGTGTTTAACAATTTTCTTCATGATACCTTTGATATAACAGTATCACAGAGGACGATACTTGAATTTCCGAGAGAGCTTCCCGGCTTCCTTGTTGTTTTTGTATCAGGGGCATTGCTTGCTCTGGGCGATGTTAGAATAGCGGGTGTAGCAAACATACTAGCCGCTGTGGGTATGATGGGTTTAGGTTATTTATCCAAGGATTTTGGAATGATGGTGGTTTGGATGACGATTTACAGCATGGGACAACACTTGTTCTTGCCTGTATCCAGCAGCATTGGTATGAATTTGGCAGATAAAAACAATATGGGTAAGATATTGGGGCGTATAAACGGAGTGAACACAGCAGCTTTTTTGCTTACCAGCTTGGGAACAGCACTTATATTCAGATTTGTTAAAGTAAGCTATCCTATAGCATATACAGTGGGAGCAATCTCATTCTTGTGTTCTTCTATATTGATCTTTAATATGACACCGCATAAGACCAAGGCTTTGGGTAAAAGGCTGTTTGTAAAAAAGGAATACACGCTATTTTACTGGTTAAGCGTACTTTATGGGGCTAGAAAACAAATTTTCATAACCTTTGGACCCTGGGTACTTATTAAGGTATTCAATCAGGGCGTTACAACCTTTGCTATGCTGGGCTTTATCATAGCAGCTATAGGCATATTCTTCAAGCCCTTTGTAGGAGACTTGATCGATAAAAAGGGAGAACGATTCGTTCTGGCAGCAGAGGCTATACTGCTTATAATAGTATGTATCGGCTACGCTTTAGCAGGGAATTTAGGATTGGGTATAGAGACAGCTCTGATTATTACAGCTGCTTGTTATATATTGGACCAGCTGTTGACGGCAGCCGGAATGGCAAGATCTACATATATAAAAAAGATTGCGACTTGTCCGGAGGATGTATCCCCTACACTTTCCATGGGTATAAGCATGGACCACGTAGTCTCAATGGTGGTTCCTTGGTTGGGAGGCTTGGTTTGGAATGCTTTTGGCTATGAAATGGTTTTTGTTCTAGGCGCATTCATTGCAGCTGCCAACTTGTTTATTACAAGATATATCAAGATAGAGGAGATGCCAGCATAGAAGGGATAAATTTAGGGTTAAACAGTAAAAATAATGTTATAATATAGACAATAAAAGCAAAAGAGGTGTTATAATGGAAGCCAAAATTCCATCAAACTTTATAAAGAACATAGTGATTGAAGACTTGCAAACAGGCAAACACAAAGAAATAATAACAAGATTTCCTCCTGAGCCCAATGGCTACTTACATATTGGACACGCCAAATCAATTGTTTTGAATTTTGAATTGGCAGATGAGTTCAAAGGCAGAACAAATCTTCGCTTTGATGATACAAACCCTGTCAAGGAGGATACGGAATATGTAGATTCTATTGAGGAAGATGTTAAGTGGCTCGGCTTTGACTGGGAAAATCTATACTTTGCTTCTGATTATTTTGAAGAAATGTATCAAAGAGCAGTATTGTTGATAAAGAAGGGCAAGGCCTATGTTTGCGAGCTTTCTCCTGAAGAAATCAGGCAAATGAGAGGGAATCTGACTGAGTCTGGCAAGGAGAGTCCCTATAGAAATAGAAGTGTAGAAGAAAGCTTGAACTTATTCGAAAGAATGCGCAAGGGTGAGTTCCAAGATGGTGAAAAGGTATTAAGAGCCAAGATTGATATGACATCACCAAATATCAACATGAGAGATCCGATCATATATAGAATAGCTCATGCTACCCATCATAATACAGGGGATAAGTGGTGTATATATCCTATGTATGACTATGCCCATCCAATAGAGGACGCGATTGAAGCTATCACACACTCAATCTGTACATTAGAGTTTGAGGACCATAGACCCTTGTATGATTGGGTTATACAAGAGTGCGAGATGGAGAGTCAGCCTAGGCAAATTGAGTTTGCAAGACTAAATATGACCAATACAGTAATGAGCAAAAGAAAGCTGAAGCTTTTGGTAGATGAAAAGGTGGTTGATGCTTGGGATGACCCTCGCATGCCGACAATTGCAGGCTTGAGAAGAAGAGGTTATACGCCTGAAGCCATAAGAAGCTTCTGTAGAGAAATAGGAGTTGCCAAAACAAATAGTACAGTAGATGTTCAAATGCTGGAGCATTTTATAAGAGAAGATCTAAAGCCAAAGACTTCTAATGTAATGGGGATTCTGAGACCTCTAAAGGTGGTTATAACCAACTATCCAGAAGGGCAGACAGAAATACTGGATGCAGAGAACAATGCAGATAATCCTGAGCTAGGCAGCAGACAGCTTCCTTTTTCAAGGGAAATATATATTGAGCAGGAAGACTTCATGGAGAATCCTCCAAATAAGTATTATAGGCTGTTTCCAGGCAATGAAGTAAGACTTAAGTTTGCTTATTTCATAAAGTGCAATGAGGTAATCAAGGATGCAGAAGGTAATGTGCTGGAAATCCACTGCACCTATGATCCTGAGACAAAGAGCGGCACAGGCTTTAATGCGAGAAAGGTTAAGGGAACGCTCCATTGGGTAGATGTCAAGCAAGCAGTGCCTGCTGAATTCCGGCTATATGAGCCATTGATATTAGCGGACGATGAAAGTGACAGGAATTTCTTAGAGCAAATAAATCCGAATTCCTTGGAAATTATACAAGGCTATATAGAGCCTGCGATGAGGGCTGCAAAGCCGCAGGATAAGTTCCAGTTCATGAGACACGGCTACTTCAATGTTGATCCTAAATATACAACAAAGGAAAAATTAGTATTTAATAGAATCGTATCACTGAAAAGCTCTTTTGAGATAAAGTAGGGGGCACTGCAGCTTTGTCATCAATCTGGGGACGACGCCCACAGCGTCCCTGAATTTTAAGGAGGGTTACAAATGTACAAGGCATACTATGATTCACCAATTGGCATTGTTGAGATCGTATCAGATGAAGATAGTATAATAGAGCTTTCCTTTGTGGAGGAAGCTGGTAATAATGATCTGCTGGCAGCACCACAAGTGCTAAAATCAGCTTTGAAGCAGATAGAAGAATACTTCCAAGGTAAAAGGAACATATTTGATATAAAGCTAAAAGCAACGGGCACAAAATTTCAGCAAAAAGTATGGCAACGCTTGGCTGAAGTACCCTATGGAGAAACCGCTTGTTACAAGGATATTGCTGCTGCTGTAGGCAACAGCAATGCATGTAGAGCAGTTGGCGGTGCCAACAATAAGAACAAGATTGCAATTGTAATCCCTTGCCACAGAATTGTGGGATCAGATGGCAGCATGACCGGATATGCAGGAGGGCTATGGCGTAAGGAATGGCTGCTGCAGCACGAGAAGGTTAATAGGTAAATGCAAAGGAGCCTTGTATGCGCATATATACAATGATAGCAGTTGGCGGTTTTTTTGGTGCGACATTAAGATTTTCTATAAAAACACTTGAGATATCCCAGTTATCGGTAAACTTTCCTTTGAGTACCTTGCTTATAAATATATTGGGCTGCCTTATTTTAGGCTTTTTTGTCGCAATCGTTGAAGATAAATTAAAGCTTGGAGAGGCAGAAAAGCTGGGAGTCGTTTCGGGATTTCTTGGTGCATTAACCACCTTCTCTTCTATAAGCAAGGAAATCAGTTTGCAATTGGCATTAGGAGACATCCTTACGGCGGGACTGTATTTAGGATTATCAATCATATTAGGGCTTGGGGCTATATTTGCAGGTCTAAGCATAGGAAGCAAGTTCGTATTGTATAAGCCGAAAACAGATTAAGCGGAGGCAGTGAGTGATTTATATAATTGTAGGAATAGGTGGAATATTAGGAAGTATAGCACGATACTCAGCCGGGAAGTTAATTGGAAAATATAACAGTTCAGCATTTCCTTGGGCTACATTTCTTATAAATATCTTAGGAGCGCTGCTGTTAGGGGTTGTTAGTGCCCTAAACCCAAATAATTTGTTATATTTATTGGTGGGAGAAGGGTTCTTGGGTGCGTTTACGACTTTTTCAACCTTTATGTATGAAGGTGTCAGTTTAATCAAGAATGATAAATATTTAAATGCTGCATTATATATAGGTATTACCGTCATATTAGGCATTGCTGGCTTTGGACTGGGATACTTTGGAATGAAAAATATTTTATTTCTCCTATAGCAGGCAGCGTGATTGTCAAGGAAGAACCGATCAAGGGCATAAGGAAGGACACCGCCTTGATATTGCAGGATTACGGACTATTTCCTTGGAAAACAGTGTGGCAAAATGTTTCTCTAGGGCTGCAGGTCAGAGGAATAGATAGGGAACAGGAGAGGCAGCTTGTAGAGGATATCCTTAAGGAGCTTGGCATAGAGCAATGTAAGCATAAATATCCTATGGAATTAAGCGGAGGTCAGAAGCAGAGAGTAGGGATAGCGAGAGCTCTGGCACTGAAGCCGGATTTACTTTTGATGGATGAGCCTTCCTCTGCACTGGATGCTATTACAAAGGAGCATTTGCAAAATCTTATATTGAAGATATACAAAGCACATCCAATGACTATAATGATGGTAACCCACAGTATAGAGGAAGCAGTTTTCCTAGGACAAAAGATAATCATAATGAATGAGGGAAGAATAAGAACTATACTGGATAACCCTTATTTTGGTGATGAGTATTTGAGAAACAAACAGAATTTTTATAATGTGTGCTTGAAGGTGCGCCAAGCTATGAATAGTGGTGAACAAAATGAATAAGCACATCAGTAGATTGGAGTTGGATACAGTTTATGGGCTGCTAATACTTCTTTTGTTTTGGCAGCTTTTGCATAGCGCTATACAATCTACGATTATTCCAGACCCCTATGTGGCAATCAAGAGATTTATTAGCTTACTGCCTGGAACACTTCTGCCTCATATGCTAGCCAGCCTGGTAAGAATAATAGGAGCAGTAGTAATATCTATTGTTGCAGGGGCAGCCCTAGGACTGTTTACAGGAGTGAATGACAAGGCCGACAAACTGATATCACCTATTATCTATGTGTTATATCCAGTGCCAAAAATTGCCTTTCTACCGATATTCATGCTACTATTTGGCTTGGGAAATACCTCCAAGATTCTTATTGTAACTGCTATAATAATCTTTCAAATTATCGTTACAACTAGAGACGGGGTAAGAGAAATTCCCATGGGACTCTTTTATTCTGCGAGATCCTTAGGAATGAATAAGCTAGAACTCTATAGACATCTGATCATTCCAGCAGTAATGCCCAAAATTATCACGTCTCTAAGGATAAGCATAGGAACAAGCATAGCAGTTCTCTTCTTCAGTGAAAATTATGCGACTCGCTATGGTATAGGCTATTTCATTATGAATTGTTGGGCCTTTATAAACTATGTTGATATGTTTGCGGGTATATTGGCTTTGAGTATGCTTGGATATGTATTGTTCAAGGTAGTTGACTATGTGGAAGTCAAGCTTTGCAGGTGGGTCATGATTGCCAAGAACGATAGAAGGAATGCATAAGTTGAAATTTAGCCACCGTAAAGGCAATTACGATGGCTAAATAAAGTAAAGACCAGTAGGATCCTAGAAAATCAAGCTGAAAAAAAGAGCCGCGGCTACGCCACCACAGATAGGGCCTAGAACAGGAATCCAAGAATAAGCCCAATCAGAGTCGCGTTTGCCTAATATAGGAAGTACAAAGTGTGCAATACGAGGACCTAAGTCTCTTGCAGGATTCATCGCATATCCTGTAGTTCCGCCAAAAGCAAGACCTAATCCAAAAATAAGTATACCGACGGTTGCTGGGCCAAAGCCTTGAACCATATTGGCAGTGCCTAGGCCTAGGATAGCAAATAGTAATATAAATGTAGCTATGAATTCTGATAAGAAGTTGTTTTTATAGTCTCTGATTGCAGGACCAGTACAGAAAACTGCTAGCTTTGCATCCTTATCCTCTGTAACATTCCAGTGAGGAAGGTAATGAAGCCAAACGACTACAGCACCGATAAAGCCACCTGCTACTTGAAAAATGATATATGCAGGTACATCAGCCCAAGGGAATTTTCCAATAGAAGCCAATGCTAAGGTTACAGCGGGATTGAAATGTCCGCCGCTTATTGGACCGAAAATGTATACTGCCAGAGCAACACCGATAGCCCAAGCTGTTGTGATTACGATCCAACCTGAATTTTGACCTTTGGTCTTATTAAGAACTACGTTGGCAACAACCGCGTCACCGAATAATACGATTATCATGGTTCCTAATAATTCGGCTAATAAAACTGACATATATTACACCTCTTTCTCAATATTTATTTATGGATTATAGCCACTTCATGGATCTATTTACTGCTTCGTGCCAGCCTTTGAGCAATTCTGTTCTCTTTTCTATATCCATTTCAGGTAAGAAGGATCTTGAAATCGCCCAGTTCTTTGACACTTCTTCTTTGTTAGCCCAATATCCAACTGCCAAGCCTGCTAAATAAGCAGCGCCCAATGCGGTTGTTTCAATTACTTCCGGTCTGTCAACTTGAACACCAAGAATATCTGATTGGAACTTCATCAAGAAGTTGTTTGCACAAGCTCCACCGTCAACTTTAAGTGCTGTAAGCTCTATACCTGAGTCATCCTGCATAGCCTTTAATACATCATAAGTCTGATAAGCCAAAGACTCGAGAGTTGCTCTTATGATGTGCTCTTTCTTAGCTCCTCTTGTCAAGCCAAATATAGCTCCTCTCGCATAGGAATCCCAATAGGGTGCGCCTAGTCCTACAAATGCTGGAACAACGAATACGCCATTTGTATCCTCTACTGATGAGGCAAATGCTTCTGTAGCTGCTGCATTGTCAATAAGCTTGAGCTCGTCTCTCAACCATTGAATTGCTGCTCCTGCTATAAATATACTGCCTTCTAAAGCATACTCAACTTTTCCGTCTAGTCCCCAAGCGATGGTTGTGAGCAAGCCGTTCTTTGATGGAAATGCTTTTTCTCCGGTATTCATCAACATGAAGCAGCCTGTTCCATATGTATTTTTTGCATTACCTGATTCGAAACAAGTTTGGCCAAACAATGCAGCTTGTTGGTCTCCTGCTGCGCCTGCTATAGCTATTTCTGTGCCGAACAAGGACTTATCAGTGTATCCATATACACAGCTGGAGGGTTTAACGTCTGGAAGCATTGATTCAGGTATGTTAAGCTCTGCAAGTATTTCATCGTCCCACTTTAATTCGTGGATGTTGAACAGTAGGGTTCTGGAAGCATTTGAGTAATCAGTAACATGAGTCTTGCCCTTTGTCAGGTTCCAAATTAACCAAGCGTCAATTGTACCGAAAAGAAGATTTCCGTTCTCAGCTTCTTCTCTTGCACCTTCAACATTGTCTAATATCCACTTTACTTTTGTTCCAGAGAAATATGCATCTACTACCAAGCCTGTTTTTTCTTTGAACATGCTCTCTAAGCCTTTTTCTTTGAGCTCATCGCATATAGGAGCAGTTCTTCTGCATTGCCATACGATGGCATTGTAAACCGGCTTACCTGTTTTTTTGTCCCATACTACAGTTGTTTCTCTTTGATTTGTGATGCCTATGGCTGCGATGTCCTCGGCAGAGGCATTGATTCTTGCCATAGCCTCTTGAGCCACCCCTAGTTGAGTACTCCAAATTTCCATTGCATCATGCTCAACCCATCCTGCTGTAGGATAGATCTGTGTAAATTCCTTTTGAGCAACACTTTCGATCAGACCTTTTTCGTTGAAAAGTATACATCTTGAGCTGGTAGTTCCTTGGTCCAAAGCCATTACATATTTTGCCATTGTTAATCCCCCTTTGCGTTATTATATTAAACCATGAAATTCCATTGCTTCATGGCAATAATATTTATTTTTAACCCAGCTTCCAAACCTCTTCGTTGGAGGTAGACACAGCCAATGCACCTGCAGACATGGCCTCTATAACATCTTTTTTGGTGTTTATTAGCCCCCCGGCAATAATAGGTATATCAATATCCTTCTTAATGATATTGATAATTTTGCTGGCTACGCCTGGCAGCACCTCTACTGCGTGGGGTGTGACAGTATGAATGTTGTTTATACCTGTTTGCAATGACTGGGAATCCAATATAAATACTCTCAAAATAGTATATAGACCCAGACTTTTAGCACATTTTATACAGGCAGTCTTGGTTGTGATTATGCCGTAAGGATTGACCAACTTCTTAATGAATTCAATACCTTTTGCATCGTGCTTTAAGCCATCTATCATATCAACATGGATGAATATTAGCTTTTTTGCGTTCTTTAGCTTGCTGCAAATATCTTGGATCTCCATTAGACTTCCATATAGCACAAATACAATCTTGATATCGCAATTTATAACCTTTTTTAAATCCATATCGTTTCTAATTGCTGAAATTATGGGAACCTCAGCCAGTAATTCCTCTAATTCAAACATCTTATCGCCTTCCATCTAAAAATAGAGTGATTATTTGGTATCTAAAGCTTCGCAATTGGTAGTTGCAATAACATTAACTCCTGTATTTGCAACGTTGGTGATAACAATATCGTTGATATGAACTGGTGCGGTGAGACTAACTTCTTTGAGCTCCTTAATACATTCAAACAGCTTATTCTTTGGGATATCCTTTTCTGTTTTGACAGAGGCGACTTCCGGATAGCCGTTCTCCACCACTACGGTAGTAGTTAGTATTCTTGTAGGATTGGTGTACTCCTTGAATGCATAAGCCCAGCCTTTCTTACAGGACTGACCCGTAACATGAAGGACTTCTGAATTTTCTATTGTTACCTCTAAACGACAGCCTAGAGGGCAGCCGATACAAACGAGAGCTTTTTGTTCCACAAATATCACTCCTTCTCGACCCGTATGGATATTGCTCTGCAATGGCTATGTGTACTTAGCATCTCTGAAGTAATTTTTACTGTCTGCATTTCACCGGGTGTCAGTATTTTTTTCTTATGATGTGTTACCCTTGCATTGTCAAAGTAGACAGATACATAATGGTCCTTGCAAATATCCTTTACCCTGAAGCTGAGCTCCAAGTCTTTTTCTATATTTACCGGGTTTATATACTTAGGAACAGCATATCTTATACCTTCAGAAGCTATTACATCTATTACATAGGACCTTTTGCGCAAGCCCTTCAAAAATTTAGCCGCTGCTTTTCCGGCGATATAGCTTTCCTCGGTTACATGATCTACTAGATCATGTACATGGAGAACGTTCCCGCAGGCGAATATACCATCAATATTTGTTTCTCTGCCTTCATCTACCTCAGCCCCACTTGTGAGGGGTGAGAGCTTGACGGAAGCTTTCTTGGATAGCTCATTCTCCGGCAGCAATCCTACAGAAAGAAGAAGGGTGTCACAGGGAATAAACTTCTCCATTTCTAATATAGGTTTTCTATTTTCATCAACAGGGGCTATAAAAACGCCTTCCAAGCGATCCTTGCCTACTATGTTGGTTACGGTATGACTGAGCATCAATGGTATGTCATAATCATCAAGACATTGCACAATATTACGGGTCAACCCGGCAGAATAAGGCATCAACTCTACTACTGCATTTACATGAGCACCTTCTAGGGTCATTCTTCTTGCCATAATGAGTCCGATGTCTCCTGAGCCTAGGATAACGATGTTCTTTCCCGGCATCATCCCTTTAATATTCACAAATTTTTGTGCTGTACCAGCGGTAAATATACCTGAACATCTAGTTCCTGGAATATTCAAAGCGCCTCTTGGGCGCTCGCGGCAGCCCATTGCAAGGATGATCGCCTTTGCTTGTATAGTAAAAATACCATCCGCTTTGCTTACTGCTGTGAGGAGTTTGTCCCTATTTAAATCTATTACCATAGTATTTGTTTTATACCTGATTTCTTTGCTCTCAATCATCTTAATAAAGCGCTGCGCATATTCAGGACCGGTAAGCTCTTCTTTGAATAGTTGAAGCCCAAAGCCATTGTGAATGCATTGATTCAGAATGCCTCCCAGCTTGTTTTCTCTTTCCAGGATAAGTATATTTTTAATCCCTTGCTCGCTTGCAGCTACAGCAGCTCCTAGGCCGGCAGGACCTCCACCAATAATAACCAAATCAAACTCTTGCATTTTTGAACCTCCTACCAATACATTTCGTGCTAAACATTTTACATTCATCAAATAGCACGAAATGTTATCCATAATATATAAATCGCATAAACTCCTTTGCAATTTGATGTCTAAACTTTAGTGCGATTTACCTAAACGTCTTCTTTGTTCTTGCCAACAAGCAGTCTGGATTCTCCACCAAACTTGGTTACCTCAGTACGCTTTATTTCAAGCTCACTTGATAGAATATCTAATACCCTGGTCATGCAAAAACCAGACTGGCATCGACCTGAACCGGCTCTTGTGCGTCTTTTGATACCATCTAAGGTTGTAGCCCCTAAGGGTCGATGAATGGCAGACAGTATTTCTCCTTCAGATACTGTTTCGCATCTGCACACAATCTGCCCATAAGCAGGGTTTTGGGCTATAAGGCTTTGACGATCCTCGTTGCTCATTTCTGAGAAATGGGGAATTCCTTTTCTCACAGGATTGAAGTTGGCTTTTTCCTGTGGTGCAAGGATTTCAACAACGATGTCCTTGACCATCATAGCGATGCAAGGAGCACTGCTAAGACCGGGAGATTCTATGCCGGCTACATTAATAAAACCTTTGGCATCAGGCACTTCGCCTATTATAAAATCGTCTGCTTCAGTTCTGGCACGTAAGCCGGTGAAGGAGGCTATTATGGCGTGTGAAGGCATTTTCTTTATGGACAGACTGGCTTTGTTTAGGATTTCATCTAATCCACTTTTTGTAGTTGATAAATCGTCTTTGTCATCAATATCAACTGCATTAGGACCAATAAGTAGATTACCATCAACTGTAGGTGTAACAAGTACGCCTTTGCCTAGCTTGGTGGGCAGTTGAAATATTGTTTTATCAATATAGGAGCCTACTTCTTTATCAAAAACGCAGTATTCTCCTCGGCGAGGGATAATATTTAGTTTGTTGCTGCTAACCAAATTATTTATTTCATCAGAATGAACTCCTGCTGCATTGATAACTACTTTGCTTATATAGGTATTTTTATCTGTAATAATCCTATAGCCATCATCGGATTTCTTTATATCAAGTACTTTGTTCTCAAAGTAGAATTCCACTCCATTTTCATAAGCATTTTCCGCCATTCCTATAGCCATTTCATAGGGGCATACAATGCCACCGGTAGGAGCATAAAGTGCGGCAACGACATCCTCTGACAGGTTTGGTTCCATTTCTTTTACTGCAGCCTTATCAAGAATTAAAAGGTTTGGAACTCCATTTTGTATACCCTGCTGCCTTAAGAACTCCAAATGCTCTATATCTTTCTTATCAAAGCAAAGTACGAGAGAACCGTTCCTTCTAAAATGAAAATCCAGTTCCTTTGACAGTTGATCAAACAGCCTGTTTGCAGCTGCATTTAACATGCCCTTGAGGGAGTCGGGCTTAGCATCAAAGCCTGCGTGCACTATAGCACTATTTGCTTTTGTAGTACCCATGGCAATATCAACTTCTTTTTCCAAAACACAAACCTTCAAGTCATATTTGGAAAGCTCCCGAGCAATTGACATTCCGGAAATACCTGCACCGATTATCGCTACATCATACATATTGAATCCTCCTTAAAAAAGCAAAAAGAGCACCAATTTAAGGCTATACCTTAAATTGGGCTCTCATAATCTCAACCCATTTTTGTTTAGTTGTTAATACTTATGCTGAGTTACTGCTTATTATGACAGGTTGTATAAATAAATTTTCAAAAAAGCAGGGCGTTTTTTATGGTCTTTGTACAAAACCCAGAGCAACGCCGTTTAAATCGTGTGCATGCATTAATTTAACACCGCTTGGTAAGGTGATGGGAGCAGCTGTTATATTTACATTGTGCTTTCTGAGATAAGCTTCAGTTGCAGTAATATCATCTACATAGAAACCAATAGAGATTAAGCCGTCATGTTCGATTTTTTCATTACCTCTTTGAATGAACTCTAGTTGATTGCCTTTTTTGTCTGCCATAAAAACGATTTCCATCTGTGGTCCGGCAGCAAATCTAGTTACAACCTCAAAATCCAGAACCTCTTGATAAAATCTTATTGTCTCATCTATTGAGTATACAGGTATTGTTACAAAGCTTATGTTCATGAATTTACCTCCTAAATATTATATGGTACATTATACCATTAAATATGCATCATTGTCATTGTTTCTATAGTACGGTGATTGCTGTGTCATCCTGAGAGAGGAACGACTGAAGGGAAAGCTTGCACAGAAAAAGCAGGCTGTATCCTGAGAAATACAGCCTGCTTATAGACTCTAAAGCTATTTGTTTAAAACTCTCTTTATTGCCACTACAATAGGTGTCGCAATCAACACTGCAACGATTGCCTCCGGTATGCCATTGGTTAATGCAATTCCATATATTACTTTGGCAGCAGTAGCCGGATCGATTCCTTTTGCAGAAGCATATTGTGCAGCGTACAGCACATATATCATAGTCAATACACCAAAGGTATTGGTCAATGAACCCACTGCAGCACCCAAACCAACACTTAGGACTGTATTCCTTTTGCTAAATAAGCGATAGCCGTAGTATGCCATTACCCCTACCAATACTCTTGGTGCAATTGATACCAAGGGATTGAGGAAGGCAAAGGACAGCAAATTGGGGTTTGTTATGTTTTGAAAGACACTGAAAAGCCCAAATATCAAACCAATAGTTGCGCCGACGATAGGACCTTCAACAATGGCACCTATGATAACAGGGATGTGCATGATGGTGGCTTTGGCCATAGGAAGAGGGATAAAGCCCAGACCTGAAGACCCAAGCACCATAGTAATTGCAGAAAGCATGCCTATTACAGCAATCTGCCTTGTGCCAAATTTTTTGTTTGCTAAATTGTTTTGCATCAAATCAACCTCCGCTCTCATTCCCTTTCGGGATACAAGACGTAATAATTATTACATTTATATGATAGTTCGGTTTCTCAGGAATACCGACTGCAATTTTATAGTATCATACACCGCTTAGATTATACAACAAACAAAAATCCGGCGCAAAGGTAAAGCACTAAATGCTTTATTATATAAGGAATGAATTTGCTTCCGCCAGCTTCAATAGCATCAGAAGCCTTGCTCCAGCAAGTTATTCCTTATGTAAAGCATTTAGTGCTATCTTATATATACGTTTTTTTTCTAGATTTTCTCCCGAACCTTAAAGTGAGTATGCAGCAGCTCGTGGGCTCTATGACCTCCGATTTCGCCTAAATACTCCTTGTACAGCTTGATTACATCAGGGTTTTCGTGGGACTTCCTCATGGGTTTATCCTTATCAATTTTGTAAAGACCGGCTGCTCTTGCTTTTACCAGCTCCATATTTCCCATGTGATAGGGCTGGCCGCCGCCATCTATGCAGCCGCCGGGGCATGCCATGATTTCAATTGCATGATAGTGGGATTCACCTTTTTCGATTGATTGCAATAGCTTGCGTGCATTGCCAAGACCATGAGCAACACCTATTTTTACATCGGTGCCGTTGATGTTTACAGAAGCTTCCTTCAAGCCATCAAGTCCTCTAACACTGTGGAAATCCACATCCTTAAGCTCCTGACCTGTAAGCCATTCATAGCTGGTTCGGAGGGCGGCTTCTATAACTCCGCCTGTAGTACCAAATATATCTGCTGCACCTGTTGAAATTCCTATCGGATTGTCAAATTCATCATCAGGTAGGTTCTTGAAGTCAATTCCAGCTTCTGTAAGCATTGCAATGAGCTCTCTTGTCGCAAGTACATGGTCCACATTGCGCTGCCCCTCATTTACCATTTCATTCCTTATAATCTCGTATTTCTTAGCAATACATGGCATGATGGAGACTACTTTTATTTTCTTGGGATCTATGTTGTATTTCTCTGCA
>MGOS01000003.1:21281-21672 GCA_001797185.1 Clostridiales bacterium GWB2_37_7 | reverse complement strand
GCGGAGACTTGCAGCTGGAGGGTATATCAATCAAGTTAGGAAACTGGTGCTCTATAAACTTGACCCAGCTTGGACAGCAGCTTGTAAGTATTGGCATTCTGCCGCCATTTTTCAATCGGTCTATGAATTCATTTGCTTCCTCAACAATTGTTACATCAGCACCAAAATTTGTATCAAAGACCATATCAAAACCAAGTCTCCTAAGGGCAGATACCATTTTACCGGTTACATCGGCTCCAGGAGGCATATCAAACTTTTCACCAAGTGTTACTCTAATTGATGGGGCTGTCTGAACTACGACATGCAAATCCTCATCAGATAGCACCTCCCACACCTTGGCTACATGGCTTACCTCAGTTAGTGCTGCAGTAGGGCATACTTGAGTACACTG
>MGOS01000003.1:20244-21264 GCA_001797185.1 Clostridiales bacterium GWB2_37_7 | reverse complement strand
TATCCACAGCAGAGTAGATTCCGACTGTCTGCACCTCGTTGCACATGGTCTCACAGCGTCTGCACATGATGCATTTATCCGGGTTTCTATAAAGAGCTTCGCTGGAGGAATCTTTAGTATACCGAGTCATTTCGCCCTCGTACTTAAGCTTCCTGATACCCAGCTCTGCGGCTAGTTTTTGAAGCTGACAGTTCTGATTTCTCTCACAGACTAGACAATCCGTAGGGTGGTCTGAAAGAAGCAGCTCCACCATGGTTCTTCTTGCTTTGATAGCTCTTAAGCTATCGGTGTGCACCTTCATGCCTTCTACTACCTCAGTAGCACAAGCGGGAGAAAGGTTGCGCCTGCCCTCGATTTCAACCATGCAAACCCTGCAGGAAGCAGTTCTGTTTACCATTTTTATATCATGAATGTTTAAATGGCACAGGGTAGGAATCTCAACATTAATCAGCCTTGCAGCATCTACGATGTTCATACCCTTTTCGGCCTCAACAGATAAACCGTTTATCGTCAAATTTACTTTTGACACGTGAATCACTCCCTTCCTTACGCTCTGGTAACTGCGCCGAACTTGCAAACTTGCTCGCAGGCACCGCAGGCGATACATTCTTCTTTGTTGATGACATGAGCTTCCTTGATCTTGCCTGTAATAATGCCCTTGGGGCAAGCTTTGACACATAGTGTACAGCCTTTGCATTTGTCGGCTATAATATGATACTTCAGTAAGGCCTTGCATACTCCTGCTGGACAGTATTTGCCAACTACATGAGCTTGATATTCGTGCCAGAAATATTTCATGGTACTCAAAATGGGGTTGGGAGCAGTCTGACCCAGACCGCAAAGGGAGCTATCCTTGATGATTTGAGACAAATCCTTTAGCTTCTCCAAATCTTCTTCTGTACCCTTGCCCTCAGTAATTTTGGTAAGTATTTCGTGAAGGCGCTTGTTGCCTACACGACAAGCCGTACATCTGCCGCAGGATTCATCAACGGTAAACTCCAGATAAAACTTGGCGATGTT
>MGOS01000003.1:10531-20228 GCA_001797185.1 Clostridiales bacterium GWB2_37_7 | reverse complement strand
CCTATTTCAGTCAGGGATTCATAGTCAATGGCGATATCAAGGTGCTGCTCAGGGATGCAGCCACCGGAGGGACCACCGGTTTGCACTGATTTGAACCTTCTGTTGTCCTTGATGCCACCGCCTAAGTCAAATACAATGTCTCTTAGCTTGGTTCCCATAGGAACCTCTACAAGGCCAACATTGTTTATCTTGCCAGCTAAAGCAAATACCTTTGTGCCCTTACTTTTCTCAGAACCGATTGTAGAAAACCATTCACTGCCCTTAAGTAGAATAGGGCATATATTGGCTAAGGTTTCTACGTTATTTATATTGGTAGGCATTTTCCATAGACCAACCTCTGCCGGGAAGGGCGGCTTGACAGTTGGTTCACCTCTGCCTCCCTCTATGGAGTTGATGAGTGCTGTCTCTTCGCCACAGACAAATGCCCCTGCACCATATTTCAGATAGATATCAAAGCTGAAATCACTGCCCATAATGTTCTTGCCCAGCAGACCCAGTTCATAGGCTTGATTAACTGCTATCTTTAACCTGTTAATTGCCAGGGGATATTCAGCCCGGATGTATATATAGCCGCTGTCAGCACCTATGGCATAGCCGACCAGTGCCATGGCTTCCAACACACTGTGTGGGTCTCCCTCCAATATGCTTCTGTCCATGAAGGCTCCAGGGTCTCCCTCGTCGGCATTGCAGATAATGAATTTTCGATCGCCTTTATTCTTTCTGGTATATTCCCACTTCAGTCCGGTAGGGAAGCCGCCGCCTCCGCGACCTCGCAGGCCGCTTTTTTTGACCTCCTCAATGACCTGATCGGGTGTCATCTCAGCCAAAGCCTTTCCTAAGGCTTGATACCCTTCTACTGCAATATACTCATATATGTTTTCCGGATCTATAAGACCGCAGTTTCTCAAGGCTATGCGCTCCTGCTTCTTGTAGAAGGGCATATCGCTTTGCTCTTCAAGCTTTTTCTTTGTTTCTGGCTCTTCATACAATAGCTCTTTTACAATTCTGCCCTTGATTACATGTTCTCTGACGAGCGTAACTGCATACTCCGGTGTAACCCTGACATAGAAAACATTGTCAGGCTGTATTTTGACGATGGGTCCCTGCTCACAAAATCCAAAGCAGCCTGTCGTGATAACTCTTACCTCTTGATCAAGACCGGCGCTTCGTATTTCATTGTTTAAGCGCTCAATTACTGCTACGCTGTCTGAAGCTTGGCAGCCGGTACCGCCGCAGACCAAAATATCCATTCTATAATACATCCTAGCACCTTGACCTTTCTATAACCCAGTCGCCTATGGCTTCGCCCTTTTTCAGATGCTTGTGGACTATTTCCTTTGCTTTTGAGGCATTGATACTGCCATATAATAAAGGTTCCTTGCCAGGCATGCTAACCTCGACTACAGGCTCTGCATAGCAATAGCCCAAGCAGCCGGTTTGTACCACGGATACATTGGTAAGTCCCAAAGCTTTGACTTCTTCAACTATTGCGTTGATGGTTTCTCTGGAGCCTGATGCAATTCCGCAGGTTGCCATACCTACAGCTATTCTTATTTTGTTCTCATCACCAAGGTTGCTTCTCATATCAACGTTGCCTTTATATTTGTCTCTCAAAGCCTTTAGCTCATCAAGAGACTTGATAGTTGCCATAAATAATCCTCCATCCTACTTTATTGAATATTTTGTTTTATGAGCATTTGTTCTTCCTGCCCAGCGTTACCAATTTCCTTTATGATTTCTGCCACATCCTCAGGCTTCACTCTGCCGTGAACCTTGCCATCAACTATTACGACAGGAGCCAAACCACAGGCACCAACACACCGTATACTATCTATGGTGTACATGCCATCTTCTGAGGTAATACCATCTTTGATATTTAGCAGCTTCCTGAATTCTTCCACGATTTTATCCGCTCCCTTTACGAAGCAGGCAGTACCTAGGCATATACTGATAACGTGCTTGCCTCGAGGCTCCATGGTGAAGTAGGAATAAAAGGTAGCGACACCATAAACCTTGGCTGCAGGAATCCCAAGCTTTCTGGCTATAAACAGCTGCACATCAGAGGGAAGATAGCCAAATATCTCTTGTGCTTCCCTGAGTATATTGATTAACTCACCTTCGGCTTGTTCAAGACCTTCAATATAGCTAGCCAGTTTATTTAGTTTTTCTGAATCAACTTTGTATTCTCCCATCTTGTGCCTGAAAAACAGGCATCACCGTCCTTTCACAATAATCATATAAAGTATTTGCAGAACGAGTTTTTTAATACCAAAAAGGTGCATATATTAGAAGCGTTTAAGCTATATAAGTAAAGAAAGTCATGCAAAACAAGAAAAATTAAGCAGCAGGGATGGGCTTTGTGACTGACTAAGAAGAATTTTAAATATTTAGAAATTTATGTAAGTTCCATATACTTTGTTTAAAATATTTATAGTATAATAGTATAGAAATTAAAAAGAATTGCCGAATAATAGTAATATAACGAGACAAAAATATGTTCTCCACTTCTATAAGTGGCGGGCTCCGATTTCAGCAACAGGAGGCGGCATATATCCCCCTGCCTCGTTGAAACGCCTTGGGTAGTTTTTTGCAACAAGTGCAAAAAACTTTCAATAAATCTTGTTATAAGCAATATGGTGTAGAAAAGGCTACATTGAAAGCCTTGTAAAGTAAGAAAGCGTTTTGATGAACTGAGCTTAAGCAACATACACATAGAGGTATATCAAAAACTTATAGAAAAATAAAAGGTGGTCAAAGCAATGGTTATAGGTAATATTAAGCAAAAAGCATCGCTGTACAGCAAGCTTATACGTTTTTTTATAAACAGCTTGATATGGGTAATCATTATAAGCTTGGCACTAACTTTGGGGTATTTTAATACACTTCCCTTTCACACCATAGCAGAGCTATTCAATGTAATTATTGCCTTTTCGGCATTTATTATTGTCCTTAACACCTACAACATTTCGCAAAACAGCTATTTGACATTTTTAGGCATAGCCTTTGGCTTTGTATCTGTTTTTGAACTGATCCATTTATTGACCTCTGCAGGCATAGACATATTAAGCTTACATAATATCAATATGGATTTAATGATTTCTATCATACCGAGATTATTGCAAAGCTTTTCACTATTGATTTCCTTTCTATTTATCAAAAGAAGTTTAAACATAATTTGGACAGTTACAACATACTGTTTAACTACAATAGCACTGATTGCCGGTATTATTTATACGGGGAACAGGCTGGAGCTGTACACTGCAAATATCGATTTTATAGCACTTTTTGAGGTTTTGGAAATTACCATTGTGCTGTTTTTTTCAGCATCCTTGGTAATTCTGATAGTGGAAAGAAAAAACCTGAAGTTTAGAGTTTACAAATATATGCTATTGTCATTACTAGCTTCTATTTCAGTAGATATATTAATTGTAATTGATGCAAACATGAACAGCATGATTAACGTTTCTGCTCATATATTGAAATTCATATCTTTTTTCTGCATATACAAGGCGGTTATACAAAACACCCTTAGAAACCCTGTAGACTCTATGTTTTATGAGCTGGATATGGTTAAAAACGAGCTGGCAGAGAAAAACTATGAGATTTCCAGAAGCAATGATAAGCTAAAGAATGAATTAGATGATTTGCACATGGTAGAAAAGCTTCTGCGCAAGAGCAAGGCTTGGTCCAGATCAATATTTGAAGGTTCACCCGTAGGTATTGCGCTGTTAAACACTAACTCAGTGGTAATTGAAGTAAATCCGGCTCTGGAGGAGATACTGGGCTATAGTGCCAATGAAATCAGAAATATAGGAATAAGCAATATCACACATATTGACGATATAGAAAAAGACAGCAGACTTTTTGATAACCTGATAGAAAGCAATATAGAAAGCTACAAAATAGAAAAAAGATACATCCGTAAGGACAACAAGGTTATTTGGACAAATGTCATGATGTCTTATATTCAAAACGTTGGTGAAGATTTCCAATTTATTATAGCCATGATAGAGGATATAACACTGCAAAAGGAGAATGAAGAAAGACAGCAGCAGTTGGTTGCAAGACTAGAGGAAACCAACAAGGAGCTGGATAATTTTGCTTACATCGTATCCCATGACTTAAAAGCACCGCTGAGGGGGATCGGCTCCCTGGCAAATTGGTTAATTACAGATCACAAGGATAAGCTGGATAAGGAAGGTGCGGAGATAATAGACCTTCTGATAAACAGGGTAGAGCGTATGAAGAACTTCATAGATGGAATTTTACATTATTCAAGGGTGACAAGAGTAAAGGAAAATTATGTTGACATAGATTTAAACAGGTTAATCAAGGAAGTAATCGAATTGCTGGCGCCACCTGCAAACATAGAAATTAAGGTTCAGTCAGAATTACCAGTTATAAAGGGAGAGCGGATTTACATAGAACAGGTATTTCAAAATCTGCTCAGCAATGCCATAAAGTTTATGGATAAACCCTATGGCAAAATTCAGATTGGCTGCAAGACGATAGAGGGATTTTGGGAATTTAGTGTGAAGGATAATGGCCCTGGTATAGATGAAAAGTATTTCAACAAGATCTTTATGATATTCCAAACCCTGCAGCCTAGAGATAAATTCGAAAGCACAGGAGTAGGACTTTCGATCGTAAAGAAAATAATCGAAACCGACGGTGGCAAGATATGGCTGACATCAGAACTAAAAAAAGGAACAACCTTTTATTTTACAATACCCATGAATGAATAACCTCATATAATTGAAGGGATGATGAATATGAGAAGCAGAAAGCCAATACTATTGGTAGAAGATGACTATGTAGATGTAATGACAGTAAAAAGAGCACTGAGAGAAATCAATTTGCAGAATAATTTGGTGGTAGCAGAAAACGGGGAACAGGCTCTGGAATATTTGGAGGATCCTTCAAATGAGCGTCCGGGTATCATACTTTTAGATTTGAATATGCCAAGGATGGGTGGTTTGGAATTTCTTCAAGTAGCTAAAAGCCATGAGCAGCATAAAATTATTCCGATCATCGTACTTACCACCTCTTCGCAAGAAAAGGATAGGGTGGAAAGTTTTAAAATGAGCGTAGCGGGTTATATGACAAAGCCTGTAATTTATACAGAATTTATTGAAGTAGTAAAGATAATAGACAAATATTGGACGTGTAGTGATATGCCCATTTGCTAATAATTTTGCGGGGGGAAATTATGGAGAATAGAGGTTACAAAATACTACTGGTCGAGGATGACATCATAGATCAAATGGCATTCAAAAAAATGATAAAACAGCAAGAATTAAACTATGATTTTCAGATAGCGGGATCAGCAGAAGAGGCTGCAGAGGCAATTGCAAACAGCTGCTTTGATTTGGTCATTACGGATTATATGCTGGGTGACGGCAATGCCTTTGATGTGATGAAGCTGTTGCATGATACACCGGTGATTATTACCACAGGTGTAGGGAATGAGGAGGTTGCTGTTAGGGCTATGCATGAAGGTGCCAGCGATTACTTGGTAAAGGATTCTGAGGGCAATTACCTTAAGGTGCTGCCTATTACGATTGATAATGTAGTAGAGCGCGTCAGCAATCAAAAGCAGCTGAAGATACTGTCCCATGCACTGATGAGTATAGGAGACAGCGTGTATATAACCGATACTGAGGACAACATACTGTATGTAAACAAAGCTTTTGTTGATACCTTTGGATATCAGCAAAATGAAGTAATGGGCAAGAGCAGCTGTATGTTGAGCAAAACCAATGCTGACATGTCGGACTGCTGCGATTGGGAAGATTCCTTAGACAATATGGGTATGAATGAGGTCTATCAAATTAAGAAGGATGGCACTGAATTTCCATCTCTTGTATCCAGCTCCTGCATTAAGGATGACAGTGGCAGCACACTGGCGAAGGTAGGGGTAGTAAGGGATATCACAGAGATTAAGGAAGCCCAGAAGAAACTTCAGATTTATGCTACCATGGATATACTTACGGGAACCTTGAATCGCAGAGCAGGACTTGTAATATTGGAAAAACAGATACAGCTTTGTAAGCGCAATAACTGGGACCTTACGATTTGTTACATAGATGTAGACGGACTCAAGGAAGTCAATGACACCCACGGACACCAAGAAGGCGACGATTATATATTGTTCATTACAAATGTGCTCAAGGAAATCATCCGTGAATCTGATGGACTATGCAGACTGGGTGGAGATGAATTCCTGCTGATGCTGCCAGAATGTGATATACCTGAAGCTGAGTTGGTTTTAAAGAGGATCGTTAAGGCTTTAGATGAATATAATGAAAGCAAGCTTAAACCCTACAAAACAAGCTTTAGCTATGGTCTGGTAAAGTATGACTTTGCAGAGCAGCCCAAGATTGGCAGCCTCATAGCCAAAGCGGATATGGAAATGTATAAGCAAAAGAACAAAAAGAAAATGTAAATATAACCTGTAGTGTAGAGCTACAGGTTATATTTCATATAATATCCAATTATGATATAATTAGCATAATTATGAATAGGTAAGAACGAAACGGAAGTGATGATCGATGCCCTTGGATATAGAGAATAAAACTGGTGCCGCGTTGATACAGGTAAAAAGCTCTGTTGCCATAGAACTTATTGCCGCAATACATTACCTGTCAGACCGAAGCCATCATAGTTTTTCTGATAAGCTTGCAAGTTCATTGCTTAGCAAGCTCTCCACAAACAGCTCAAAGATGCTGAAGATTCTATCAAGTATGAGATTGCAGGGCTTAGAGCTGTTTGAGTTTGTAGTCAAGGATAGGGCTTTTGATGATATTGAGCTTTTGTTACTCAAAATAAGCGGTTATGAGGATGTAAACTTTATATATACCTTGCTGGGGGAGGTCCTGGACCACAACACTATACTGCGAGTGATAGCAGACAGGCAGGAGCTAAATAAGCTGATGCAGGAGAGACCGGATCTTATGAATGACTACAACGGACTTGAGTACCTTTTTTACAATACGAAAAGCTATAAAGCAGATATCATTAATCTGATCAAGGAAATGAATAATAGTATATTGTTTAGCAAGCTAGATTCTCTAAAAGAGGATTATGGTAAGCTGATAGAAAAGACCAAAGCCAGAGTTAAGGACAAAAAGCCTATAGATGTCGCGCAGGAAATTATGGATAGACAGTTCAAAAGAATATTCGACTTTAAGGAATTCTATTTTATACCCTCCTATTTTATATCACCACACAAAATAAGAGTATTTAGTACTGATGCACAAATGGTAGTATTTGCATTGGAGCAGAAAGAGAATGCTGTCAATGAAGCTGGGAACAGAATATCCCTGATGTTTAAAATCATATCCGATAGAACCAGACTTGAAATTTTGAGAGTGATTATTGAAGAGCCTACCTATGGCAAGCTGCTGGCAGAGAGGCTTAACCTTACTACTGCCACAATATCTCATCATGTAGAGGCTCTAAAATCCATCCAGCTGATTACAGAAAAAAGAAAAAAGAATATCAAATACTTTGAAGCCAATGAACCGGAAATCAAAAAGCTTTTTGATGAAGGCTTAGGGTATTTGTTTAAGAAATAAGAATATATTAGGAAGTGAAGGTTGTAGGGGCGCTGCTTACAAACCAGCCCGCTGCAGGAGGAATATTTATGGTAACTGACAGCTTATTCAAAAAATTGGATGATCAGGAGGTCCTGGAGTTTATTCAGTTAGGCGGCCTAGCATATCCTTTTATGAACATCAATACGCCGGAGGATGTCAAAAAGCAGGCAGAAAGGTTCATGAAAATTCAGAATGAAGATCCTGATGCCAATATTTATGGAGCGTATAGGGAGGATAAACTGGTAGGCGGCATGCAGCTGCAAGACTTTATCATGAATTTTGACGGCACTCCAATCAAAGCAGGGGGAGTAGGCTTTGTAGCAGTGGATTTGCTGCACAAGAAGGAAAAGGTAGCAAAGGACATCATAAGTTATTTCATAGATCACTATCAAAAGCAAAAGGTCACAGTAGCGATGCTATACCCATTTAGACCCGATTTTTATAAGCAAATGGGTTTTGGCTTTGGTGCTAAGATGAATCAATATAAAGTTTTGCCTGCCAATTTACCTAAGGCAAAGCACAGACAAAACCTTGCTTATCTGACGAAGCAGGACCAAGAACAGTGGATAGAGTGCTACAACAGCTTTGCAGCCAAAACCCACGGTATGATAAAGAGAACAAATATTGAAATCACAAATATGCTTGCTCCCGGCAAAAACACCGTGATATATAAACAGAAGGATAGAATAGAAGGGTACTTATCCTTTGCATTCAGGAAGGCTAGTGATATACATCCACTTAAAAATGACATTATAATAAGAGAATTCGTTTATCACAGTCTGGAGGTTTTTCAGCAGCTGTTAAACTTCCTTCATACACAGTTTGATCAGATTGACAGGATTGTCATCAATACGCAGGACGAATATTTCCATTATCTTTTGAAGGATCCCAGAGACGGAAGCGGCAATAACTTTGCTCCCATATACGAGCAGACAAACCTGCAGGGAATAGGCCTCATGTATAAAATTATTGATATAGAGGAGTTCTTCAGACAGATTGGAGAGCATAGCTTTAATGACCAGAGCTTAAAGCTTAAACTCAATATTGTGGATAGCTTTGTGAAGGAAAACTGCAGACCTATTATTGTAGAGTTCAAGAGTGGAAAGCCGTCGGTCATAGGTGGCATGAGCTACGATGCAGAAATCTCTATGGATATATCGGATTTCTCTGCTATGGCAATGGGCTGCGTAGAATTTAGAGCCTTGCTCAGACTAGGTCTGGCCGAAATAAGCAGTGTAAGTTATGCAGAAGCTGTGAACAGCTTGTTTAGAACCAAGGACAAACCAATTTGTACAACAACATTTTAATATGCGAGCTCAACCATCCCAGATATCACATCATACAAAAAGGAGAAGCAAAACATGCTTCTCCTTTTGTGTATATACAACTTTATACATTGCTATGTCTCCAACGTATGATCAACAATTTAATAATCCCTGCTGCCGGTACTGCCAATAGCATTCCCAACAATCCGAAATATGCCCCGCCTATGACGATGGATAATATTACAAACACTGGATGCAGCCCCACGCTTTCGCCCACTACCTTTGGTGCTATGATAGCACCATCCAGCTGTTGCACCAGCAGCAGCACAAGCACTGCAAAAAGCGCCTTGATGGGTGAACCACTCAACAGTCCTACAATAACAGCGGGTACAGATCCTATTATTGGACCGAAGTAGGGTATTATATTGGCTATACCAGCAGTCATACCTATCAGAACAGGAAAATCCAAGCCAATAAGCCACAGGCCCAAGGAGCTCAATATGCCTACTATGAGACCATCTAATAGCTGACCTCGAATAAACTTAGATACTACATTGTCAACATCATGGAAAAATAATTTTGTTTTGTTTGTATTTTTCTTAAAAACTACATTAAAGCAGTCATTTGTAAGCCTCTTAAAAAACTCTAAGTCCTTCAATAAGTAAAAGGCTATAATCACACCTAGTAATATATTCAGCAAATTACTGCCCAGCTGCTTGATAGAATCAAAGCTTGCATTTATAGCAGTTCCCATCAGTCCATTCATTCTCTCAATCAAGTTTTTGAATTGCTCCTTGAGATCCGAAGACAAACCGCTGGTCTCCAGCTGTGCTA
>MGOS01000003.1:0-10513 GCA_001797185.1 Clostridiales bacterium GWB2_37_7 | reverse complement strand
CATTATAGCGTTGGCTATATTTCATAATTGAATCTATCATATTATTTACATTCACATTGTTGGTAATCTGACCGCCGATCATGGCATAAGTACTGTAAATAAACAGTATGAAGCCACCAACTATCAGCAAATATGTAAGCAGCACGCTTAAGGTACGCTTGACCTGATGATTCATTTTGAGCTTATGCAGCAAATTAATCTCCAACCACTTGACCATAGGATGCAGCAAATATGCAATAACCAAAGCAATGATAAATGGCGATAATATAGTTAAAATATTTCTTAAAAAACCAAAAAATGTTTCTAATATTACTCCAATATTCCCAATCACTGCATACAGAATATATAAGGCTGTAGCAATAAAAATAATATAGAAGCTATATTTCAGCAAGCCTTTATCAAGATTTATCTTCATCGTAAAAATCCTTTCTATCAGAATATATAATTACCATACCATAATATATAGCGCTTTCATATATTTATATACGTTGGTTCTTTTATTTTGTTTTTAAAATATATAAAATTACCTGTTGAATTATTTAAAATTATCTTGTATAATACATTAGTACGAGCAAACGCTCACTAACATGGAGAGATGGCTGAGCTGGTTGAAGGCGCACGACTGGAAATCGTGTGACTGTTAATAGCGGTCCGAGGGTTCGAATCCCTCTCTCTCCGCCATATTCAAGGCTTTACAGACTTATCAACAAACAAGTTGATAGGTCTTTTTTATTGTTGTGATAACATTTTGATAACATTTGAGCTTATAAAAGCAAAAGAGTAAGTGTCATCTACTTACTCTCCGCACTACCAAATATCAAATTGTCCATTTCTTTTGAAGCTTTGCGCTTCGTATCATCAAGTACATGACCGTAGATATCGCCTGTTACTTTAATCGAGCTGTGACCCATAAGCTGTGCAATAGCGTGTATAGGTTGTCCATTTGCTAACATCATAGTGGCATAGCTATGTCTTAAATCATGAAATCGTATATGCTTAAGATTTTTGTCTTTGAGAAACTGAGAGAACTTCTTGGTGAAGTAATCCGGTGATAAGTAACTTCCATCATCTAAAGTGACTATGAGATTACTGTCTTTATATTCTTGTCCAAGCAACACTTTGTTTCGAGTTTGTTGGAGTTTTTGCTTTTTCAATAAAGATATGATGCTATCACTTATAGGTATCACCAGGTTGCTGCTATCTGTCTTGGTAGTATCGATTTTCGGTCCTTTGGATGTCTTGCTAAGCTGCTGATTGATTGTTACTGTCTTGTTGCTGAAATTTACTTGATTCCAGGACATTCCTAATACTTCGCCCCTACGAAGACCTAGCATAACGGCTAAGGTAATAGGCACCTCCATGAAGGTACCCGATGCAGCAGTTAGAAGTTGCCTAATCTCATTAAGGTTATAGACCTCTCCTCGGAATTTCTTAACCTTTGGTGGGCTTACTTCAGCAGCAACATTCTTTGGTATCAATTGCTTACTCACAGCATGTTTCAATGCTTGGCTAAGTACCCGATGAATGTATAGAATAGACTTTGCTGAAAGAGGCTTGGAGCCGTTTTCAACGCCCTTAAGTTTAGCATTATAGAATTCTTGTATGCTTGCTGCTCTGAGCTTCTGAAGTTGAATACCTCCGAAGTATGGTTTAATATGCCTTTCAATATTGTTGAAGTAGCCGTCAATCGTTGATTGCTTCAAATTGACTTCTACATAGGTCTTCATCCAATTATCAAGGTATTCCCCTAATGTAATTTTTCCAGGCTCGATATAGTTACCTGTCAAGACTTGATGCTGTAAGTTAGTTAAGAATTCTTGAGCAGCTTTCTTTGTATTAAACCCACGCTGCATTTTCTGCTTTTTCTTGCCTGTGTTTGGGTTTTCTACTCGATAGATGACATAGTATTGTTTCTTACCTCCTTTGCCTTTGTATTCATGAATTGAACCATCCATAATGAAACCTCCCTTTTATAAAATATAAGCTACCAGCCAAGGATTACTGGCTGATAGCAAATGGATACTACTGTTGTTGATTTTCTAACCACTGATAGAATCTTTCTGCTGGTATGCGTATAGAACGCCCGACTTTGATGGTGGGGAATACTCCTTCACCTACAAGCTCGTAGGCTTTACAGCGTCCAATACGAAGTATGCTTGCTACTTCAGGAACTGTTAGTGTGGATTTTGTTGTTGGTGTGTTAGTAGGTATGGACTTCTCGTTGTTGACTAGATATGAAACTGGCATAATCTCTCCTCCTGCAAATATGAATTTGAGCATTGATGTTGTGCTCTAAGTTTTATTGTAGAAGGTAGAGAGTGTATTTGATTGGTGAGTGCTTTAGGTGTTGTTGCGTTGTGATGCGTTTGTTTGTGTACTTTGAGATATCTTAGCTTTACAGGACCTGCTCTAAAGCATTCCTTATGCTTAGGATTTGTTAACCCATCTGTATGCTGATTACTTCTTGATGATGAGCTGTCTGAACAGTGGAAGTGATTATAATGGAGATATAAGTGTAGGACGAGTACTATAATAATGTCCGAATTGTTGTTGTTTAGAACCGTATAGGCGTTGGGGAGCAACGACTAGACGGGAATATAAGGATGGGGCGAATGATAGCATGGATAGAATAAGAGTTACAATAGATGGAGTTAGGGGATATTGGCCTTTCAATAATCTGTTAAGTCTAGATTTCGATGGCTGGAAGTTTTACAAGAACAGTAAGAACGAGTTCCAGAGTAAATATGTAAATGATAGTATAGAGGGAATTCATATAGAGTACAGGCCTTATACTGCAAAGGGCCGCCTCTCGCTTGATTTAAACATCTCTGTTGTGCTGATGGGCGACAATATTGGGTCAGTATACTGCTACAATGTTCAAGACCTGGTAGAGAAGATTAATGATAAGCTCAACGGAGTAATTTCCTTATACGAGCTCCCCCATCTTAGATTCTGGCGTGTCTCAAGTGCTGAAATAAACTTCAATATCATTGGGAGTAAGAGTTATGTTGACGGTCTATATATAGCAATCTCAAAGATGAAGCCACCACAGAATTATAGGTTAAATGATAGATACAAAGAGCGTGGTACCATATACATGAACAAGGATAAGAAGAAAGGGCTAAGCTCCATCAAGATATATTACAAGTTGAAGGAAAGAGTTGAGAAAGGTATCAAGTCGGAAAGTGCATATTATGATTGTAAAGACCTCATCAACATACGCCCGGGAGAAGATGTGCTCAGGTTTGAGGTAAAGATGTGTCGTGAGGACTTAATAACTGCATATCGTAGGTACACGCGTAGCAAGTTCTACAAAGATAAGAGATTAGCCGTTATCACACAATATAAGTACGAAGCCAGCTTTGAAGATATCTTTGATTATGATTTTCAACTATTCACTCTCGATGAACATGTTAAGGAACTACACCTAGACAAAGTAATTACAACAAGAGCAAACCTATTTCAAGCTATAGATAATAGCAAGTCATTAACACCTAAGTATAAGAAGAATATGAAGGAGGGGCTAAGATTTTTAAATGGAGAGATAAGAAGAATCAAACTAAGTAGCCGAACATTAGCAAACTACATTGCGGTATTAGATGAATGCGGATATCACTATATCTACTCTGATGCTGAACTTCCTGGAGTAAGCCTTGAAGGAATCATAGCAGGATTGCCTACCATACAGAGACAAATAAATGAGTTCTATAAGGATGGCAACATCATGACTGATGTTTGGTATAGAAAAGCTACACCAGAGGTTCTCGATCTAATGCTGAGTAGAAGAAGCTACAACAAAGAGGTACTAATGCCTCAAGACACAGAGGGAGTTACATAGTGGTATGGATGGGAGGTATATTTAATGCGGTATTCTCCATCGTCTTATACAATTGGATTTAGCGCTGAGCCGCCTTATGCTGGGCCACAAAAGCCTGGTATTTGGAGTGAGAGTAAAATTTGTGACCACCAACTACCAATGCGATTTTACAAGTTTATAGCACTGCAGAAGTTGAATTAATTTCAACCTCGGCAGTGCATTTTACTTTACTTTTTGATATAGAATGATAGAATGATTATAGGTTTAACTTTAGGCTGCTTCGGCAGTCTTTTTTTATTGTATGGCGTAAGTAAGATTGCAGCCGCAAAACTGTTTGTCTGCGCCTGTAACGCCCCAAGTAAGTATAACAGCCTGTCTCCCCTTATCTAATGCATTGGCAACATCAACAGCTAATTTCGATGAAAGATATCCTAGAATGGCGCTAGAGCCTGTCTTAACCGATGTTGCTATAATCTGAACAGCATTTCTATCATAGGCATTGTTATAATCTCTCTTGAAGGACAACGCCACCTGCTCAAGGGTGCAACGATTCAACCTCTGAAGCAACAGTTGTCTACCTCCATGCGTCACCCCTCTTAGCTTTGTGTGGATTAGCTTGATAATAGAACGCACAGTCTTCCAAGCAAGTTTGAGGCTCGATGCAAATGATAATCTGTACAATTCAGTCTTCTTATTATAGCTCCATGCCTGCGTGAATACTGCTCTTGCAACTTTTCTTCTTCGAAGTTCTTTTATACTCATTTTACTCCCTCCAATTGCGCAAAATTTAAGCTCCTGCTGAATATGCTGCAAGAGCTCATTATATAGTCCCTCTGTCTTTTAAACTCACAAATCTTCCATCACCGATTATGACATGGTCAACAACTTCAATGCCTAATAGCTTACCAGCCTCAATAAGCCTTCTACTGATATTGATATCCTCTGTACTCGGTTCTGGGTCGCCGCTGGGGTGATTATGCACTAACACAAGGGATGCAGCGGACTTTTTTATGGCTGGATTAAATGTTTCTCTGGGATGGACGAGACTGGATGACAGGGTGCCAATTGATATAGTTTCAATGGATATGACATTGCACTTAATATCCAATAATATAACCTTCATGTATTCCTTAGTTAGATACCTCATATCTACCATCATCAGGTCAGCCACATCTCTAGAGCAGCGTACTTTGGGTTTATCGATTGATGACCTTGATAGCCTTTTATATAGCTCACCTAGAGCTTTGATTTGTGTAGCTCTCTTAGCGCCTACTCCTTTTATTGTAAGTAGCTCTATTACATCTGAGTTGATAAGGACATCGGGCAGAGAATTGAATTGCTGAATCAGTGACTTAGTAACTTCCTCATGAGGTTTCTCGTTGATTACCAATGATAACAATTGTTCATCAGTCAGTGTTTGATAGTTTACTGTTTCTAACATAATACGACCTCCTTAATATTAATTTAATGATTTGTAGCTACATGAATGCTGCTGACAACCTTCACAATAGAAGTAGTCTCCGCACTCGCTTCCAACAGCATATCCATCATCTGTTGCAACGGCCTGGCATGTGTGTAGATATAAGTCGCATTCATCACAGATATTGTTGTTGGTGGGAGTGGTGCCTTGATACTGGCATCGAGAAACCATCATCATCCTTCACCTCCTTTCAATGAGTGGTAGTTTTGGACATAAGAAAAGCCACCATCAGAATGTCTCTGAAAGTGGCTTATAAAACACCGTCGGGCGTTAAACTGCAATATACTTTACTATTAGTAATCCTGGAACTCCCGGAAAATATATGTGTAATTTATGCTCCTATAGCGAATTCCACATAATCCCAATTCTATATTTCGACAGACATATAGGTGTCATCCTTTTGTTCTTGAGTAATGCCGATATAGCGGAGCGTTATGGAGGGGGAGGAGTGATTGAGCATCTCCATCACAAGCCCTAGATTATTACCTGTGGTCTTGTAGGTCCAATAACCCCAAGTCTTTCTCATGGTGTGAGTACCAAAGTTAATGTCAATCTTACAGTCAGAAGCAGCAGCATTTAAGATTCGATATGCTTGTGTACAACTGATGGGCATATGGACGCCTTTCCTACTTTCGAAGAGGTAATCTTCGGCTGAAGGATTATATTGCGCCAGATAGAGTTTAAACGCTTTTTGTATGCTGTTGTTGATTGCAATTTGTCTTAGTTTTCCTGTCTTCTGTTCATTCACAACAAGATGCTTCTTAATAGCCCTCCTTTCTCCAGTGATGAGGTCAGATACCTTCAACTTCAGAATGTCCCCGATGCGCAGTCCAGTATTGCATCCAACGACGAATAGAAGATAGTACCTGATGTTCTTGTGTTTGAACACAGTTTTGATTAGTTCGATGTCCCTTTTGTCCTTTAGTGCCTCTACTGTAGCCATAGTGTAAAGTCTCCCTTCAATGTATGATTTAGTTACTGCACGATTGAATTCGTACTAAATTTGGGAATATAAAAAGACCCCAACGGCTTAAAACCCGATGAGGCCTTGATACGCAATGCTTTATTAAGTTTTGCCAATGTAAGAATTTATCTAGATTCTTACATTCGTAGATAATATTATTAGAGTATATCTAGGTATTAACCCCAGATCTCCGTTATTTTTTGTTTAATTTTCCCTTCATAAAGAGATACTAAATCTCTACAAGCAGCAACCTTCATATTAATGTTATTGATTTCTTCCAGAACTCTTTCCTGAACTTCTAACGGAGGAACTGGAACCAAGGTCTCCAAAACATCTTCACGAGTTAGTCCGGGAATAGCGGCGCTAGTTGCTTTGTTTCTGTAGTACTCAGACTTTTGCAAGAGTATATAGTAAACAAACATTGGTAATATGTTTGTTGCTCTAATCGCCATTAGTTGCCTACTTATACAGACCGTATCAATATCTACGACATTAAGTTTACCAACACCACTGCCTTTTACAGTTATTAATATATCACCTTGCTTAGCTAGAACTTTTGGTTCATTTGTAAATTTCGTAATTACTGGGTGAAGCAACCCGAAATCAGCAGGTCCAGTTATATAGGGTGTACCTATAGGAAGATTTGAATACTTATCACTTTCAATATGTTGACCAGATATTAAAGAACATACTTCTCGCAACTCCATCATTGGCCATTCAGGGTTTAATTTTATCGTAGGGAGATAATTGTTAATAACCTGCTTTGCTCCGTTTATTATATTCTGATAACTATTTAATTCTGTCACAATTTCATGTTGCAATTCGATTGGAGGCAACGGGATGGTAATCTTACCTAGATTTGCTCTACTTATTCGCTGCCTACTTGCACCAGTTAGGTATTTAGACATATTAATATAATAAACATCTGAATATGTTAAGTAGATGAAGAACTCAGGTAATATCTTTGAGGTTTTGAATCGTATTATTGTACAATCTACAGATGTAATCATTTTTTTATTTAACAGTGGCACAATGCATGCTCTTCCTATTGGGTCAGGCAACCGTGAGACTAATACATCTCCTGCCAAAACTTCTGTACAATTTAATTCGACAAACTTCTCTTCGCTTATATATCTTGCTTTATCAACTTTATCAATAAATTCTCCGCATCCAACATTACCTGTTTGGATTAACCTTATTCCTGACTCGGATTGGTCTTTACTTTCTACCCAATCTCCATCAATAAAAACTTCAGCTACACTTTCTATTTCTTCAAATTCCCATTTTGCATTACTTATCTTAATTTCCTTATATCTATTACCTGATAAATTATAATCTCCACTAGAAGCAATCTTATCAGTCTCTACTATAGTTGCATATTCAGTTTCTTCTTCATTAAGTTCAAAATTAGCTCCATCCTGCAAAGCAATTTTATATCTCTGAATTAGGTCTACGACCCTAGGGATTTCATTTCCACTAATCTCTTTTCTCTGTGCTCCTAAGTCAAAACCATCATTTTCAATCTTTATAAATAGAATCTTATTTGTCTTCTTCGCTAGTGCCCTATCTATCAATAAAATACTTGTCTTCACACCGGCATAGGGCTGAAATACACCTGATGGAAGCGATATCACTGAATACAAATAGTTGTTTTCTACGAGGAATTTCCTCAATCCCTTATAAGCATTAGAAGATGTGAACATAATTCCTTCAGGAACTATTACACCAGCTTTTCCATTTGGATTCAGATGTTCTGCTATATAGTCAACAAATAATACTTCAGAGCGATTTGCTTGGACTGAGAACCTATTATGCGGCTTTATACCACCCTTAGGTGTCATAAACGGAGGATTGGCCAGTATAACATCGTAACAATCATTCCATCTATCTTGACTTGTCAAAGTATCGTATTCGTATATCTTTGGGTCCGGGAAACCATGAAGATACATATTGGCTCTAGAGAGTCTTACCATGTCAGGGGATATGTCATACCCACAAAGATTCTTAACTACATTCTTCTTATCATCTGGGGATAGAAGGTCCCCAGGCACATCTTTCATATTCGTATTAAGTATATGTTTATAGGCGGAAATAAGAAATCCTGAAGTACCACATGCTGGGTCAAGTATAGTTTGGTTCTTTGAAGGGGCAACAAGCTCTACAATCATATCTATAATGTGTCTAGGTGTTCTAAATTGCCCTGCATCACCCTGAGAACCTAACACAGAAAGAAGATACTCGTAAGCATCTCCTAAATCTTCACTATGCTCATAGCTAAAGTCATTTATACTCTTTAAGAATAGATGTAGTGTCTCGGGGTCTCTATAAGGTAAGAAAGCTCCTCTGAATATATCTCTGAATAACTGTGGAATGTTGGGGTTTACATTCATCTTTTCGATGCCTTCCATGTAAAGATGAACTCTTTCGCTCCCACTATTTGAAGGACTCATAATACTTGACCATGAATATTTTTTGTAGTCATCTTTGAAGAAGGTGGCATCTCCACCAAACTCTTTTGATAGTTCATCCATATCATTCATGAACTTATATATAAGAGCTATGGTTATCTGTTCTACCTGCGCCTTAGGGTCAGGTACTTTTCCTACCAATACATCTCTCAAAGCATCTATTCTTCTCTTAGTTTCTTGATTTAACATTATATCCTCCGGTTTGATTGTACTTATTATGCAGTAAATTTGCTTAGTTTAACATTATCCTTTATATAGTCCGTAATATCTTTTACTCTGCTTCCTAGTTTGCGTATATCGTTCATACTCATATGTGCATTTGTTGCGAGTAGTGCGAACTGCTTATCATCTATTATATTTCTCAATTCTCTATCTACTATATAAGCTTTGAAGAAATTCTTAATCAGATAGTAGTCATCACTTGTAATTCTGTTAGTTAGAACATACTTCTCAAATTCATCTTCTAGCAGCTCATTCTTGTTCTTGAACCACTCAATTCTACCGAATATTTTATCAAGTACCTCAGATAGAGTTATACGCCTATCTACACCTGCAGCAATTCTAAGCTTATCCATATCGTAGTATTCATGAGGTTTATTGAATATATTCTCTCTGATGTAGCTTTCAACGGCAGCTATATTCCCTTCCTCGTATTGTTGTCTTACGAAGTCATCGTTCTTGACTGTCTCTTCAAACTTCTCGTATAGCTTTCGGTCTATTTTCATACCCATTTCACCAACAGGTGTCTCAGCTATAAACATTAACGGGTCTGGGTCTGTATTGTAAGTTAATGTAGGTTTTGGTGTTCCACCTCCACCTTCGGCCGGAATGCTTGAGCCTTTGGGCAGCTCGATAATTTCGTCGTAGTTAAACTTCTCTTCAAAGTATTCACAGTTTGCAAAGAAGTCAAACAGCTTGAAGGTTTCCTTCTCAATATTTGTCTCAGAAACTTGAGCATTCTCTTTGAGTTTGTATGTGAAGGTGTACTTTCGAGTGCCCCTTCCTTTAATCTGTATAAAGTCTGTTGGCGAGAATATTGGTCTTAGGAGCACTACATTTAGTAAATCCTCACAATCGTAGCCAGTAGTCATCATGCCTACAGTTATACACACTCTTGTCTTAGCTGACTTATAATCCTCTAAGAATCCTGTATGTCCACTGAGATTGTTATTTGCAAAGTTAATAGTAAACTGCTGCGCATCTGGGATGTCAGATGTAATCTGAATAGCAAAGTCAGAGTTATACTTATTAGGATAAACCTTGTCAGCAAACTCATTTAGTATCTGTGTTATCCTAGAGGCATGTTTCCTGCTTACACAGAATACTATTGTCTTACCTATTTCTCCACTTATAGGGTCCTTCTTTGCATTCTCCATGAAGGTTTTACAGAATATACGGTTTGTCTCTTCCGAGAAGAATTTTCTTTCAAAGTCTTTCTGATAGAATATCTGTTCTTCTTCATTACCCTCATCATTTATAGACTTGATAGCATAACCCTGGTCTGATAGAAGTTGTGTAGTAATGTGTGTTCTTGCATCCACTACAACCGGATTAACTAGAAATCCATCTCTTACGCCATCAATAAGACTGTATCTAAATGTTGGGTTGCCACTTTCGCAGCCGAAGGTCTTATATGTATCTAGCAGTTGCCTTTGCTCCCATTGTCTAGGGTCATCTTGCGACATTGAAGCTGCATCAATCTTCTTCAGATAGTCTTTAGGAGTAGCGGTAAGACCTAGCTTATAACCAATGAAGTATTCAAATACTGCTCTGTTGTTGCCATT
>MGOS01000002.1:71185-71362 GCA_001797185.1 Clostridiales bacterium GWB2_37_7 | reverse complement strand
CCACTTACACGAGCATTAATCACATTAATGTTATTTTGCTGGATTTGCTCCAAAGTGTTCTTTTCCTGCATAAGCTGCTCGATATTTTGACCACTGAAACTTTCTGTTCCGTATATCAAGGACTTCTTGTATATATCGGCTGCAAGCTCGCTTTTTACAGTCTCCAGTTTGGAAAAG
>MGOS01000002.1:65416-71146 GCA_001797185.1 Clostridiales bacterium GWB2_37_7 | reverse complement strand
TTTTGTATACTTGCATCTATTTTTTGTTTGTCCGCCGCAAAGAAATTATTATCAGCATCCGCTTTTTTGATTTCTTCTATTCGTTCATTAATTTTGTCAATTTTAACTGAAATATTCTCATCTACACCATCATTCTTAGAAATTTTTAAAATAGGCTTACCGATGGAAACTCTATCACCCTCATTTACCTTGTACTCTGCTGCTGTGTTGCCGGGCAAAGTCATTGCCCACTCATTTTTTATGAGTATACCCTGTGCAGCTATAGAATTTTCCATAGAATCGTATTTGACCATTTCAGTTTCAATTTTAAATGCAAAATATCTAAAAACATAAGCAATAAATACTACTATAAATAAAAATGTAATACTATGTATCGAAGTTGATTTTTTCTTTTTTGGCTTTTTTACCATAATACGACCTGCCTCACAATATTCATTATGGTTAACTAGGTAGAAAAGCAGTATAGTACTGCTTTTTCTACCTAGTTTACATTATATATTTCTCCACTGAATTGTTTAATCCTTCAAGGAATGTATAATTTATTGACTTCAGCGAAAAATAGTGCTATATACCTATAAATTTAAGTTTTTGGCATATATTTATTAGCAAACTATTAAACTATTGAAAAATAACAAAAATTGTGGTATATTAAATGTTGTTACGTCTGGGTATAGCGCAGCTTGGTAGCGCGCTTGAATGGGGTTCAAGAGGTCGCAGGTTCAAATCCTGTTACCCAGACCATTATGAATTTTAAAAGCCAGCAATTCCAATGGATTGCTGGCTTGTTTGTTTTTTGTGTTTACTATTTAATATGATTTTGCTAACATTTTGCTAACATGAGAAAAACCGCTACTTTTTAACATAAGATAATTACTGCTTATTAGAAGATAGTCTGTGTTTATCGTCCCATATATTTCCAAATTCATAAAATATCTTAGACCTGTACATTCAAGTTTCCTAGAGTATTCCTCATTTTCTTCCATAAGAAATCATCAGCCCATGAACCTTTAAGAATGACTTTTTAGTTTTTGTATCCAAGAAATATTGCGTAATATTCGCTTGCATTTTTAAATAGGCTTCTGCCTCACTTCGGTTACTTCCTCGATTCATAAATAACTCTATTATTTTTTCCTTTTCTGAATCATTTAGCATTCTATTTCATCCATTGATTAGCTTAAAATCTCGAATCTGTTCTTCATAATCTTCCATACTCGGATTAACATACACTACTTTATCATCCATGCGAACGTCAATATCACGCAATCCTAAATGTTGTAAATAAAATGGCAGCCGCATACCAATGGCATAATCTCTACCTTCGAATTCTAATTCCTTACGCCATAATTTATGAAAATCAAAAGCGGTACACAAATATTCATAATTCATACCATCAAAATAAAAGCCTACGTTTTCGAATTCTCTGTTTATCTCAATACAGATAACAAGTCCATCCTCCTTGACAGAATCTATCATTTTGGAGAGGATATCCATGGGCTTGTTCATATGGCGCAACCCTACTTGCAAAATGGCTATATCGTATTTTTTACTTGTATTTAATGAGTACAAGTCAGAAACTATAAAACTTACACCGTCGGCATGATTCGTACACTGATTCCTAGCCTCATCAATGTAATGCTCATTATCAATCCCTGTATAAGTGCTACCCTCTGGCAATAAATCTAGGAACTTCATTCCCAAATAACCATCACCACACCTAAAATCAATAACATCAACAGAGTTTTCTATTTTCCATACATTGTGTACAAGAAACTTCAAATAATCATCATTCCAAATATACATCCTATTCAGATTTGTACGGTTTGTTATAAAAAAATATTACATTTTTTCAGGTATCTTTTTATTATTTGATGTGCTATTTCGTTTAAGCAGCAATGAGCATACACCAATTAATGGCTGGGAAGTATTACTGTTTATACTCTTTGTGTACTGGGTATATAAAAGATATCTAAGTAAAAAGCCCTGTATTGACTCAAGCAACCTTGTAGTTAATATACAACAAAACAACACCGTGAACAAGATCCATACTTATAATAATAAACCTGAGAAGAAAACCAGACGCACCTAGTTTTATCCATTGACCCAAAAGAAGATGTGGTAAAAATCATATACCTAAATAAAATTACACGAAATTTATAATTTCGTCCAATCTGTTTTCTAGTTAATTTTAGGTTGTAGATAGGTAACCGTTTTGTTGAGTACTGATTAAAATCTATATGTAAACTTAAATTATTGATTCAAGCCATTTTTTCTATCCTATATTTATGATAATATTCCTTCGGTGTCATATTTTCAAGACTTGAATGCAGACGTTTTCTGTTATAGAAAACCTCTAAATACTCAATTAAGCTGTCATCCAATTGTGCTTGGTCTTTGTACCGTCTGTGATAGATCCTTTCCTTCTTCAATGTATCGAAGAAGCTCTCAGTACAAGCATCATCAAAGGGGTCCCTTTTCTGCTCATACTGCTTTCTATATTATGCTCTTCAAGCTCTTTAATACGCTTGTCCTTTGTCTTAAGCTACTTATTAGCTTCCTTATCAGCCTTTGTAGTGGCTCGTATGTGCCCTTACTTTCAGAATAGCTTAGCAGGTGATTCTTTCTTCAAAATTCTCTTACCCATCGGCAGACTGTATTTGTATCTATACCCATTTCTTCAGCGACACTTGTGGCTGATTTTCCACATTCTATGATAAGGCGAGCTGTTCTTTCTCGCATTTCTTCTTAATATTTACTGTTGTTACTTGGCATGGTTTGTCCTCCTTTTGTAAGCATATAACTTTACCTAGAGACTCGGCAAAAGTCGAACCATTCCGTATTAAAATTAGCTACCAATTTGATATAGTGTTTCCATAAAATACAGTATTTAGTATTCTACAAACAAAAAAAGCAGGCTACCTTATGATATAGCCTACTTAATTGCTTAACAATAACTGCTTGTTAGAAAACTCTGCATTCTCATTAATTCTTGTAACAGGATTATTTTCAAAAATCATAAAGATTGACTTCCGTAATCTTATCCTAGACAAGAACCTATCCAAATTCGCCGTATAATACCTTGCTTTCTGATAATACAGACCAATCTCAGGATCAAACTGATAGCCGCTGTATCGGAACGGATTTACTTCTCTTTAGTCTTCACCATTACCGGTCTTGGTGCTGACTCTGGTATATTGATCAATTGCCCAAAGGCGTCCTATTCATAGTTTACGACCCTATCGACGCTTTCATTCGCAGGAGCTACTACGAAGTAAACAGAAAGTCTTTCCAAAGTAAATTCAAAAACCTTTAGGGAGAATATAAATTACCTCCTGTTACTACACTGCTTTCTTCGTAACAGGAGGTAAAGATGATTTTAGTAACATTCAAATGTCGCTTAGACACATATATATAGAACATTTTCTTCTAGTTGGGTAAATTTCGAAATAAGCTCATCAAGTGTAATTTTGCTTTTTTCTTTTACAATTAACTTTTCTGAATCAATACCTCCTCTGTAGTCATGCAGGAACAACTTAAAGTGGATACCTAGGCTATATATCTCACCTAGTAGCTCCTTTAAATACGGATAGTATCTATTTAACTTTTTTTCATTACTTGTTTTCCTAAAAAAGTCACATGAGCACATTCCATTTGTCAATGTATATATGTTAATGTCTTTCCCAAAAGCTAATTTTTGATTGGATTCATCTAGCCTATTCAAATAGATATCTTTAGTAGAAAATTTAAGAATAATCTCTTTTGATAACTCTTCTTTCGTTATGAGTGTCATGATTAAGCACATATTTTATTCTCCTTTGTTATGGGAATAGGATGTCCATAAAGCTCAAATATCGGTTCTTTAAGTGCAAAAGCTGCTTGTGCTGATGTTTTTGCACTGTTAAGCTCCCATCTACATACTTGTTAACACCTTCTCCTCCAATCAGCCCGGCTTCTATATCAAATATACTTACTACAAGTGTACTCTTTCCCATTCGAGGTCCACTACCCTGTATATTTAAATCTTTATTTGCAGTAGGTCCGCGCTTCTCTTTGTATCCTCGAAAAACTCTTTTTTCTTCTTCTCCATTCTTTTTCCACCTTCATCTGTCTCTGCTCTAATACCATCAGAATCATAATAATTCACAGGATTATTTATATTACATATTGTCTATTACACCGGGTATAATATACAAAGAAGTTATATGAGCTATATCAATTGAGATTAAGTTCTTTTGATTAATAAAAATATGGATAAAAAGCACTCAACGTTTTCAATTAAAATAACCCTAATCTATATAGGTAAAATTTATCCAATTTCACTGTGATATAGAGTTTTATATTTCTTAAATATAATCTTGATCGTAGTGAGATATCGAATGCTTGTAATAAGGAGAAGTCAAGATGGAAAGAAAAATAGTCAAAACACCCTTATTAAAGATGATTTCTTGGGCTAGTATTGTATTTTTCTTTTTTTGCACAATAGGCAGTTTCTATTTTAACCAAGAATATGTTTCAATAGTATTTATACTCTTTATGATATTAGGTGTTTTAGGGGTGTTAATTTCAGGTAAGGCAGAGATAACCTCAAACGGCTTCTTGGTACTACTACCAATAGGTAAGTATTATATTTCCTGGGAAGAAGTCGAGTACATTGAAACAGGTTCTGGAAATTTAGTTCTTGGTAACAAAACCAAGAGAATATGCTTTCCCTCATTTGAATTCTGGAGTCGAAGTGAAAAGGAAGAAGCCGTTGATTTAGTATTTCAAATATTGAAAAGGAAAGGCTTACAAATCCAGGAAACAAAAAGAGCGATACTCCCTCTGTATAAAAATACAAAAGTAAACTAGCTGCATTAGCTTATTATGTAAAATTAGGAGGTGCAAAACACCTCCTTGCTATACATTTATATACTAAGCTTTAATAAAAGCTAAAGCTAAAACTAAATAAAGTAGTTATTATTTTTTATTTCTTATACCCATACCACAATCCGTATGCCAAAGCAGGAATACCCGCTTTAGCAATTGGCAGAAGTGATTTCTTACCGCTCCTCACTGATACTTTGGCAATCTGACTCATATAATATTTAAGTGCTTTTTTAAAGGGTTTTCCAGCTTTAGTAACGCTTTTAATTAACCCTTTTCTAGCAGATGATAAATGTCTTGTTCCTGTCCCAGCCCCACCGATATATCCAGACACTGCACCTATAACAGCACCTGTTGTTATATTTGACGCAATTTTACTTAAATTTTCTCTTGAAGTAAGTCTCTTGCTTTTATCCTTCTTGATATCAGAGATTGCACTTAATCCACTTCCCATACCTCCAATAAGAGCATTTCCGATTATTTGACCAGATAAGCCAACCCCACTTGCAGCTAATGCACCAGTTATAGCTCCCGATGCCATTGCAATGCCTATTCCTTCATGCCATGCCTTTCCTTGAGATATGTTTACTGCCATAGTTACGCCACCAGAAATTAGTGCACCTGCTCCAGCACCTATCAATAGATTCCAGAACTCACCATCTTCATCAATTCTTATAACAGGATTATTTTCACAATAAGCATAAAGATTGACTTCCGTATTCTTATCCCTGGTCAAGAACCTACCCAAATTAGCCGTATAATACCTTGCCTTTAGATAATACAGTCCTATCTCAGGATCGAACTGATAGCCGCTATAGCGGAAGGGGTTGGCTTCTCGAAGGAGCTCACCATTGCCAGTTGTAACAGACT
>MGOS01000002.1:64833-65290 GCA_001797185.1 Clostridiales bacterium GWB2_37_7 | reverse complement strand
GAAGAAGAACTTGATCTTATTGTATAGATCCGTCACATTGGCCAGGTCATCACCGTCGTAATAGTAGAGTTCCGTCTTGCTCGGTGTGATTTTTTTAGTCCTCAGCCCATTGTAATCGTATTCGTAGCTGGCAACCTCTACTCCACTGTTTTGAATCCTTATCAGCTGATTCTCCGCGTTATATGTGAAGGTGAAATTGCCAGAACTGGTCATGTTGCCGTTGTAGTCGTGGGTATAGCTGGTTGTGCCCGAACCTACTATTTCTGCACTTTGAATTTCGTTGGCAGTAGCACTGTAGGTATAGTTGGTGGTCGTCGTTGTCGCGCCTACAATAACAGCCCTCTGAGTGCGATTACCAAGTAGATCATACTGGTACGTATGCTTTCTGGCCAGCGTGCCTCCTGTAATTGCATCGAAGTAGCGCTCTTCAAGCAGCTGGTTGATGGTATCATAGTCA
>MGOS01000002.1:57965-64713 GCA_001797185.1 Clostridiales bacterium GWB2_37_7 | reverse complement strand
CTTGAGCCGCAATTCCTCATCATACATGAAAGCTGCAGCCGTTGCGTTATTTGGCCCGATTACATCCACATTGTTGCCTGCCTGGTCATATAAGTAGCGAACAAGTTGTGTACGCTTTTCCGACACCGATTCTGCCGATAGCGTATGCGTCGTGTTTAGCACCTGGCCGGTCGGGTTGTATGTGTATTCAGTGGTATTTCTATATCCACCTGAATAGGGATGAGTAACCTTCTCCAACCGGTCCAGATTGTCATAAACATAATCTGTCACTTTACTATTGCTGCTATCCTTTTTCACCATAGTCAAGTTGCTATCGGCATCATAAGCATAGTCCCATCGAGTGCTGTCGCCGACATAGGTTACTTCTTTCAGACGGTTGACGGCATCATAGACATAATTGATTTCATTCAGATTGGGGAATTTTACATTGGTAAGCTGTGTATTCTTATCATATGCAAAGGTAGTAGCCCGCCAATTCCCGTCAGTAATGCGCTTGGGAAGCTGCAGCTCATTGTACTGGATGCCGATGGTGGTGTTCAAGTAGGCAGAAGTAGTCGGCCCAGTCCTCTGATGGTTGTCAATCTGAGTCAGATTACTGTCCTTGTCATAGAAGTAGTAGGAGATAAAGCCTTTTGGGTTCTCCACCGCTTTGATATTGTCCAGCTTATCATATGCGAAAGTATAAACATTGTCCTTGGCATCGGTCATTTGGGTGACATTGCCGCGCCCATCATTTAATAAGCTTACAGTCTGCCCCAGTTGGTTGCGAACTGCAGTTACGTAATTATCATTTAAATCGTAAGAGTAGATTGTCTCAATGTCACCTTCCAGCAGCCGAACTGCATCAAAATACATTATGCCGCCGGTTGCGCCGATAGTACCGACACAAACTCTCAAAAATACTGTATTTGGATTAATAGTCCAGGCTTCTGCCGCAGTCATGGAAACAAATATCCGTGTCCAATCCTGTGTCCCAGTGAGTACTTTTGTTGATATCTTCTGCCCCGCATAACCACCAGAAGCAAGCAGCAGCTCGAATTTGACGATCGCTCCGGCTCCCGTAACGTTCTCTGTCTTGACCACCGCACTGGCAGTATATGTCTTGCCCGCTCGAATTGGTTCTCTGATGGAATTGGCGGCATTGGCCCAGTCTGGTACATTAGATATGCGGATCATCTGTTCCCCGCTAAAGGATTTTAGATCATCAGTCGATTCTATCCAACTGATATCATAGGTGCCTGGTGTCTGAGTACTGTGAATCGGCACCCAATACTCTGCCAGGCTTGGAGTTTGCTTATCTTCCAGTTCAAAATTTCCATTCTGTGCAATATTATAGGCGCTCATCAATGCATTGGGTGCCCCGTCCAAACGAACTTGAATTGCATCAAAGTATGCACTTCCTATCTGGTTTGCCAATATGCCGTAGATTTCCAGCTTTTCAAAATCATTGGGCGCTTTGGCCACGGCTTCACGGTAATGCCAAGGGCCATTAGCTTTATTAAAGTTAACAACGCTTTCACTGCTGCCGCCATCTAGGTAAATAAATTTAAATTTCAGTTGGTAATCGCCACCGGTCGGTGACAAATCGGTTGCCTTTGACCAGCCTGAGAAGTGGATAGGCACACCGGCCTCTCCTTTTAGGCTGACTTCCTGATAAAACTGCTTGGCAGCGGCACTGCCTGTTATCATTAAGCATCGTCCGGGGTTATTATCAATATCAGTTTGAAGTACATCCGCTGCCGTCAAATTGATACCCTTCCAGCCATCGGGAAAATCTGTTTCTCCTTGGTCGATCTCAAAGTCGCTGTTAAACACCAGGTTGTATTGGTTAATGACTGTACCGTATTCAAACTGAATATCGTCAAACCAAGCCGTATAGGCCGTGCTGCTTCCCCCTGTGACTATTATCCGAATCTTTGCATATTGTGCGTTATAGGGTGCATTGATGCGAGCTCCCTTTCGGATAAAGCCATCGGTCGTTCTCATGGTTGCTGCAATATTAGGTGCGGGTGCAAGCGTTGCCTGCGCTGCATCATACCAATCCACATCAACGGTTGCACTACCGCTATTTGCTCCGCCTGCGGTAGCTTTGACATACCAGCTGACGTTATACTTGAAGGAGCCTTTTACCTCGATAAGATCACTTTCAAGAATCACCTTCTGGTTGGCTAGGTTTCCAGGAGAATAGAGTTTAACCGAATGGCTTCCATTTACCCATTGGGATACATCATCAATGACAGTTCCCCCTGTGCTTGTATTTGTCCAGTATTCTGGTTCACTGCCATCCCAAATCTCAAAGCCAGAATTGAGAACCAGATTACTTCCCAATCCGATTGGATTGGTCTGCTTCTCAATATTGCCGCTTGAATCATATTCCATGACACTGGTAGAAAAAAGCGGATCTGCAGAGGCTATCACATTTCGCGTGTTGGGATCATAGGCATTGACCGTTGGTCGACCCGCAAAATCATTTATATTGACCGGATTGCTCTTTGTATCATAGTTATAGGTGCTGCTTTGGTTCTTTGGATTGACAATACGCTTTACATCGCCTTTTGCGTCATAATTCAGTACAGTTTTATACTTATCGGGATCCAGCTCCACTTCACCCTTAGGATCAATCACTTCTACCAGATTCTGCTGTTCATCCCACAGATATTGGGTGTTTATATTGAGTCCACACATGTCTTCAATAATTTTCACCACATTGCCCATATTGTTTGTCTTGTATTCGGTTATCTTGCTCTTGGGATCAGTGACAGTGGTGATGATCCCATCGGCTGCAATAGCATAGGTATATTGTGTCGTCAAAGTTTCCAACACACCGTCGATGGTCAGCTTCTTTTCCACCTTATAGATTCTTCGATCCAAATTTACATCGTAGGAATATGTCATAGTGGTGACATTACCCAACGCATCAGTAATGGTAATCAGGTTATTCCAAGTATCATAGCCATAGGATTCTTCCGTCAGAATGGTGCCGGAGGCATCTTTTTTCTTCATGCTGGTCAGATTATTGCCTGTAAAGGCATATTCGACTGTAGTTATATTGCTGCCGGTAATGCTGGTGAGCTTGCCGCTGGTATAGTTGAAAACGACCTCCCGCCCAGAGGGGTCAGTAATCCTGTCGATATTTCCATCACCCAAGTAAGCGAAGGTCGTGCTGTTGTTATTGGTGTCAGTTATATGGTTCAGCTTGCCAGAAGTGTTGAAGTAGTATCTCGTCCCGAATTTTTCTTCCAGGACGAAGGTATCGTTTTCATAGAACAGCTGGTCCTGTACCCCTGCCGGCGCCTGATAATTCCCAAGGGCATTCTTGATAAAGGTCATAGTAGTACCATCGGCATCGGTGAAATATGCCATATCAGGGTAGGCATATTTCAGGCTCATCAGGACATTGAGGGTCCATCGGTAACCCACGCTGGTAGTGACCTCCGAACGGAGGTTATAGGCTCTTGAGACGGTTATTGGTACGCCCCTGCCCGGCAAGGTTATATCGGTATCGGTAAGTAGCAAGTTTCCATTATGCACATTGACGTTTCCATGGAAACCAAAATAGGGTTCCGCACCCAAAGCGTCCACTTCATAGTTGATGGTCAATTTAGGCTTGGTATAGGTAGGTTCATTGGCGGAGTAAAAGCTTATCTTCGAGCTAGCTTCATTGGATGCCCGCAGCATCATGCCATAGTTGGGAATATTGCCGCGATACCAATCCTTGACTAGGGAAGTTATCGCCATATTCCAAAGTGTATTGGGTGTTGCACTGAAGCCGGTCAGTACGGCACTGCCTGTTTGAGGTTGGTTGTTCCAAGTAGTCTGTGATGCGTTCCATGGTCCCGTTATGGGATAGATATCGATGGTGGTTCCTCCGGTACTGCCCAGATACATGAAAAGATCCAATGATGCACTGGTGATCTTAGCTCCCGGTGGCAGACTTGGCAGAGTAACGAACTTGATCAGGGAGCGAAGGGTGTTAAAGTTCGCGAGATAACCAGTATGCAGATAATTGTTGGAATAATACGTAGTCGTGGCGTATCCGCTGGCAATATAGGTATCATGGATATCGCCCGGATCGGTCAAAACGATTTGAACTACGACCGCTGGGTCAACCACGATGGGAAATGTTGCGTTGGCAAGCCATTTATTGTCAATCGTTAAAACAATTATATCCTTTCCTGCTTCGTTCACAAGCTCCGATGCAATATTTTGCGTAAATTTGCCTTGTGAATCCACTGCATAAGTTTTTGCAAAATGCATTAGTCTGCTGCCTGTTTTGTCGTCGACAGCCCATAGGATGCCTCCGGCATCCTTCTCGAAGCGTATCCCATGATAGGAAAGCTCGAAACGAAAGACGTTGTTACTGGGACTATTTAGGATGATCCTTTCTTTTAGCGTATCCCCGTCAATGATATACTCCAGATCCACTTCTGTTCTTATACCCTGATAGAGGATGCTGTTATCCCTCACTATACCAGTTTGAATGAACCGGTCTATCGGTGAAAAGGCGATCCAATGTTCCGGATCTAGCTCAAGGTAAACCAATCTGCCTTCAAGGTTGTTTCGTGCGAATTTTACCTTGTAAGCATTGGCTGCATTTTCATAATCATAGCCACTCTCAGCCTTCGGTAAAAGTCTATTATCAATGCTGCGCCAGTTCCCACTTTTATTTTTATAGTTAATCTGTGCACTGGACACTTCTGCCGTAAAGCTTCCGTTAGGATTTAAATAAGTGTTTGAAAAAAGCGTCTTTCGTTTTATGATCTCCTTTTTCTGAAGACCTGGCTTTGGTAGGACGTTTTCAGGTTTTTCCATTTACTTCTGCACTAGAGCCATTTGATCATCCTCCTATGATTATTTCTGTAGTCTTTGTAGTATTTATATAGCTGTATTGGTTACCTATGTTACTTTTCTGTACTGTTTAGAAAAAAATTGCATCATCAGTATCAAATCACTATTGCAATAAGCATTAGTGTGCTAGCGTATGTAGTTAACCACATACACTAGCAACAAAAAGACTTGAAAGTATAATTCTAGCTATCATACTTTCGAGTTCGAGTTGTTTTTATTAATCATCTGAGAATATGATGTCAAAGCTAGTAATTCTGCATTTTCTATAATAATCATTTTGCTAACATTTTGCTAACATAGCTTTTTACGCAGTTTTATTCGTAGCAAGATTGAGTGAATATCTATCTGTTTAACCATTGAAAACACTCGATTGTTATATTAGACAAAAATGCGTATTTACAAATTTATTTTCAATCTGCGTATCAACGTGAAGCATTGAAATAAGCCAATCCAACAGCGAAAAACCTCCTATTTTCAATGCTTTTTCAAATTAGAAACATGAATGGGGTTCAAGAGGTCGCAGGTTCAAATCCTGTTACCCATACCATTATAGAAAGTTAAAAGCCAGTAATCCTAATGGATTACTGGCTTATTTGTTTTTTGAGAAAGTCTTTGGTTTAAGAGAATATTTCTTAAAAAGAAAAGCGAAAAGAATCGGCCACAACGCTTCCTCACATTCCTATAAGGATCTTCTGTCCTATATAAAGTGGTTTATTTACATCAATACCATTTATTTGTAGAATTTTATCTATGGTAATTTTGTGTTTCTGGGCAATTTTCCAAAGGGTATCCCCTGCTATAACATTATATACACCTGGAATGATAAGTCTTTGATTTACCCATAGGTAACTACCTGCTTGTATTCGATTTGCTGCATACAAGTCCGATAGTGTTATCCCATAAGCCTGAGAAATCTTCCAATAAGAATCGCCCGGTAAAACATAATATACTTTAGAATAAGCTGGGGCTCCAGGCATAACAGCGGTTTTCTTGGGAATTAGCAGTTTTTGTCCTATAGTTAAATATCCATTAGGATTTAGATTATTGATTGAAATGATATCATTGATTGAGACTCCATATTGCTGTGCTATTTTCCACAATACATCTCCTGAAACGACCACATGCTCTATTGTGGAAGGAGTTGTTGGAGGCTGTGGCTCAGGTGTCGCCACCTCAACCAAGTCTGCCACCTTTGCATAGCCTTGCTTTCCTGAGGCCAAAACTACCCGATACCAGTCGCCTTCTTTGTTTAATATCCTGATGATGTTGCCCTGCGGAATATATCCTAACCCTATATACCCAGATCCAGGCGTATTTCTGATTTCTGCCGATGCATTTGTAACCTTGCCCCATTTTAAAGGCACCTTGTCTAAATCTATCCACTCGATATCCGCTACATTTATGTTTCCATAAACGCCTTCAGCAAGAAGTATATTATATTGATACCCCGCGCTTTGTTTAGGTACAAAATCTATAATTGGATAAACCTCTCCCTTTAAACCAAGATACCTTCCTGCCATTTTGGTGCCAACCCAAGTATAATCTACGATGATTTTAACATTTTGTATTGGCATCATAGGCTTTATTTCTGTTGAATTGAGGACACGTATATATTTCTCCTTAAAAGAAAAGACCGCAGATTTTTTATTCTCCGAAAGAACAGCCATGATGTAATAATTTCCATTTGGGACGATATTCCCAATCAAATCCTTACCATTCCAACTAAAGGTATATACGCCAGGCTCCTTTACTCCCCATGGCAATAATTCGGCTACTAAGCCTCCAGCACCGTCACTTATCCTAAGCCCTATATTTACTTTTTCATTTAGTGTAATTGAACCCTCAACTTTATCTTCCACACCATCCCCATCCGGTGTGAAGGATGGCGCATTTAATGTTA
>MGOS01000002.1:49652-57926 GCA_001797185.1 Clostridiales bacterium GWB2_37_7 | reverse complement strand
GGATTATTAAAATTCAGTTCTCTGCCTTTAAAGCAAACGCTATATTCGTCATTCCTCATAGGAGTTCCGTCATTATCTCGGCCGTTCCAAGTCCATGTATACATGCCAGGCTCTAATCTTACAGGCCAAGTTGTATAATCTTGATAAGCTGACTTGCGTATTTCATAGGCTACTTCTGCGTGACGATTCACTCTAAAGCTAATTGTTAAAGCTACGCCATCTGGCTCTGGTATTTGAGTAATAACAATAGGACTTATTTTAATATTATCTATTACAGGCAATGGATTTACCTCATGAACTACCAAAAAATCGCCAGCAGGTATCCCTAAGGAGCTGCTCCCGTTTTCCTTATATAGATTGATTTTCATTGTATACTGGCCTGGTGGTAATGGCTGATTGATTTCATCATTAAAAGGCACCCAGTTTATAGCATATTCTGTTTTGTACTCATTTTCCAACAGAATAATTTTTGTATTTATGGAGTTTCCAGAAACAATAATTTCTCCTTTGGTTGGAACAGCTGTTTTAAGCCTTACTGTTAGATAGCCTGGGACAGCATTGCCTTGATAGGCTACCTTTCTAGGTGATATATCCAAGCTGACTATATCCGTTGAAGAAGTGTTTAACCCAGTTCCTGTATCAGGAGTCCGACTGCTTGACTTTTGTTGTCTCAGTTCTTCTCCAATATCGTTGCTAACCATGTAAAAATTGCTCGACATCGTGTCCAATGTATCGCCACCTTTTAAATATTTCTCTATAATTCTTTCTCCGTTTCGCTTTAAATGCGTATTACATCTTATTCAGAAACAGAAGTAAGGTTGCATGTATAATAAATTTATAAAAACATTAGATACGGTTCGAAATCAATGAAGAAGTCATGTTTATAAGAGCTATCGGAAAGGTGTTTTTCAGGTTTTACATTAATACAGAGCAAATACGCAAAATAATCAAAGGTAGTATGAAAATTTGAGAATTAACAATATTGTATATAAACTTTGTATCATCTAATTATATATAAATTCACTTGCTGAAATATATGACTTTACTTTATCTTCTTTCAATATGTCTAATATGGATTTTCTAAAACAATGATGTCCCAACAGTGTAGAGCATATTTACACAAAATTTTAATCAAATAGATTAAAATTTATTTATACTTGTATCAGTAACACAAATAATGTAACCTGTTATTAATTAAGATTTAGAAGGAGCTATTATGATTATAATATCATCCTTTATTAAGGCTAAAGTTTTGGTGATATAAACGATAGTGATTTTTATAGCAATATTTTTTGCAGTGTGTGATAAAAAGGTTGATGAAAAACCAAATGAATATTTAATCGATATAAAAGTAGCTAATAAAACGAATTTAAAATTGATTACTTAGAGTTATATGAAAAAAGTGAAAACTGGGAATACCTAATTACTAAGGCTCATGAAAATGAAGATGGATATGTTCATTTTGCAATAAGTTACAATAAAGATAGTATTTTTTATATTAAAGGATCTGTAGATAAAAAAGAAGTTGAAAATTATGGATTTGATCAAGTTTATACAAAACAGACTCTGTATATTTTTCTTATAAGAAATAAAGATGAAGAATTTGAATTACAAAAAGGGGAGCGTCTAGGTAGTTAATTTCTCCGTTTGTCCACAAAAGATATATGCCAGGTGAAAAGGTAATAGGTTATTCTACTCTTCATACCTGTTCAATATATTCTTCACCGGCACACATGTAATCCCAATATTCTCACCAATTTCCTTCAATGTATTTCAAAGCAGCGGGGACGGTCATTTTTGCTTTTAACTTGATATTTTTTCTTTCTCTCGAGTCTAATTTTATAAAGTATAATCTTCTCTTTTTTACTAATCCTAATCTGATTATTAAAATCAAACAGCTGACCTCGTAGCAAAGAAGGCAAATCACCCACAAAAACATACAACTAGACAAGGTAAGCACGACATTTTGGCTACATTACAAAACCCTCTTGAAACCTCAACTTCAACAATTCTAGCCGTTTAGATATATAATCTACTCTTAAAGAATGCTTTTACGGGGTTTAAGAGGTCGCAGGTTCAAATCCTGTTATCCAGACCATTATAGAAAGTTAAAAGCCAGCAATCTTAGTGATTGCTGGCTTGTTTGTTTTTTGTTTTGCTAACATAAGAAATCTAACCTTACTATATACCCTTGAAAAACCACTGCGTGCTTTTTCTTGAAAGCCAAAAGATAAAGCATATACTAATAAATGTCCAATACAATTGCCACCCTGTATATTTTAATATCAATGTATATTTCTCTACAAAATACTCTATCACTGTAAACCCTAAAGCAATTCCCAAGTAGTACATTATTGTAACAACTTTTGATGAACGCTCTGGAAAACGAACATTAAAGTGAATAGACATTATTGGTAATACAAGATATTCAAAAATAAAGCTGGTACGGTTAACAGTGCTTAACTCACGAAATGGATATTCAATTAAACCCAATTGTACTGCCGTTAACCCCAATATCCAGGTTGGTAGACCTACAAACAGAAAAACAAACTGAGCCTGAAATGCCTTGCTCTTCGGAACAAATATCAAAGATAAAACCGAAATAATAGGTACGGCAATTAGTATAATTACTTCAATCTTCATTATTTATCACTCCTTGTTTTGGAGCATTACGGAAAAACCAATCTAGATATCGTCGTATAATGTAATAGAAAATTATAAGTAAAATCCAAGACCTATATCCACTCCAGTTTTTATAGCTTACAAGGTCTGTATATTTATTTTCAGCAAACTCAATTAATACCGGTATCGCTGTAATAAGGAGAGTATACACCCATTTCCAGATCAATTTTGCTTGCTTCGGATAATGTATATAGTAAATTGCGTAGATTGACGGATTCAAGATATAGCCATGCAAAAAGGAACTATCTATAGCTTTCGGAAAAAGTCTTACGGGAAATTCAACCAATCCTAACGAAGTTATTAATAGTCCAATTGGCCAAGTAAATAGCTGAGCCACCATAGCTGCAAGAAATGCTTTCCTAATATCTTTTTTCTTTGTAAATAAAAAAAGCGATAATACTATCCCTACTATAATTATCAGCATTACCTTATATTCTTTTCTCAAATTTCCGCACATCCTTCATAAGAATATGCTAGTATATTATGTAAGAATCATAATGTTATGCAGTGCTGTATAAGGTTTATTTTTGGTTTCTGCGGACAAGTTTCTATTCTGGAATACTCTGTGAAATTATACTTTTGACAGCGCGCAATGCTCCGCCTGCATTTGAGGCGTATGCATCTGCTCCTATTTTTTTTGCAAAGGCCGATGAAACGGGTTTCCCGCCAATAATAACTTTAAATAAATCTCTTTTTCCCTCTTCATTTAGAAGCTTAATAACCTCAGCCATGTTCTCCATGGTAGTAGTCATAAGAGTTGAAACAGCAATTATATCAGCCTTGAACTCTATTGCCGCATCTACAAATTCGCGAGCCGTAACATCTCTTCCAAGATCCAAAACATCAAATCCGGCACTCTTTATTATTAAAGCTACAATGTTCTTACCAATATCATGAGTGTCTCCAAAAATTGTACCAATTACAATCCGGCCCTTTGATTTCTCTTTTTCTACCTTAATATGCGGTATAAAAGTCTTCATCGCTGCATCCATTGCATCCGCACACATCAAAAGCTCCGGTATAAAATATTCCTCTGCCTCAAATAAATCACCGGCCCTGCTCATACCATAGACCAATCCATGCTCTATAGCTTCTAATAAGTTTAATTTCTCATTTATTATCTTTTGGGCAATAATCGAAGACTTAGCTTCATCCATTTCAACTACTGCATCAGCTAACTGCAAAAATAATTTTGACATTTGTGCTCTCCATTCATAAAATAAAGCTTTTATAACAAGATTTATTGAAAGGTTTTGCACTTGCTGCAAAACCTACAAAAGGCGTTTCAACGAGGCAGGGGGATATATACCATCCTCCTGTTGCTTTAATCGGAACCCGCCACTTATAGAAGTGGGGGACATCTTTTGCCTCGTTATAATTTATAAAAGCTTTAGAACATATATTTTATCAACTTTAGTATTTTCAGCATTTATACACCTATGACCAATATATTTAATGTTATTATTTTGTGCCAGCTCTAATAATGCCTTCCCATAGCTATCGCTGCAATAGCTAATTACTTCCCTGGTTACAAAACCATACCTTTCAAGCTGAAATGAGGTTCTTGGGCATATATGAACTATACTTTTGTCCAAGTTTGCTTCAATTTCCTTTAGCAGTTTAACCGTGTAATATATGATGAATTCCTTGTAACGGTCTTCTCCAATAACCTCCGCCAATGCAGAGGGTTCGGCAAAAGATATAATATTCACACCTTTATTTAAAGCAGAGTTTATATAGGCTGCCAATGTCTCAGTAGTTTTTTCCAAGGCAAAGTGCATTTCGCTTTTGTGCTTGCAAAGCCATTTAAACAGTGTATTTGTATCCACATTTTCCAATAATGCTGAAAAAGGACCCAGCACCCTTAGAATAATATCCTCATTGTCTGCTAATTCAATGCTTTCAAGTGCAGCCTTCAGATCTTCGCTGCAATAAATAGCTTCAGCTATTTTGGGCAACTCTTTTATTGATACCTTGGTCTGGGCCTTAATCGGAGATATGAAATCCACCGGCAGCTTAAGAAATCTGCTTTTTTCCTTATCCCTTATTATTCTGGAAGTATTTAATATGTTTTGAGGTGTGACACCATGCTGGAAAATGCTTGTAATATCATTATCCTTATAATATGAATTCTCTAATTCGTAGCAAAAGCTATTCAAATTCTCAGCTGACTTATTCATTATTACCCACCTGCCATTAAAAGCTTAATTCTCTTACAAAAACCTTATCAAAATCCTTCTGATTCGCAAGCTCAATAGCATCTATTTCTTTTACCAGGCTGCGCATGGATTCCCGAAAATCTGTATTAAGCAAAAATGCTTCTCCGCCAGTCTTGGAGGTATTTCCAATAAAGCTTATTTTCCCCTCAAACTCCTTTGGGAGCAAACCAATGTTTAATAGGCTCTCTTCCCTTAAATGAAAACCAAACGAGCCTGCGATTTCAACCAGGGCAACCTCTTCTGCTTTAACATTTAAACAAAGAAGCAGCATTTCAACTCCGGCACGCAATGCACCCTTTGCCAATTGGACTTGTCTTATATCCTGTGGAGTCAAAAAGACCTGATGCGCTACTTCGAAGCAAAGCTTGCCATCCTTTATGATCATTTGCTTTTTAATATTTTCACTATATGTGCCCTTTTCAGGTGTAATAAATCTGCCATTGGAACCTATGACCTGTGCTTTCACCAACTCTCCGACAATGTCCAAAAGTCCGCTTCCGCATATGCCCGTTGTTTCTACATCACCAATGGTTCGAGTTATTATTTCTCCGCTATCCTCAATTTTAAAATACTCCAATGCGCCTTTTCCAGCTCTCATTCCATAGGCTATATTCATCCCCTCAAAGGCGGGACCAGCTGCAGTTGATGTTGCCGAAAGCTTGCCTTCTTTTGCAATCACCATTTCTCCATTTGTACCAATATCTATAAACAGTGTAATGCCTTTCTTTTTATCCAGCTGTGAAGCAAGTATCCCCGATGTAATATCAGGTCCCACATAGGCTGAAATAACAGGCGGCAGGTAGATTAACCCAAATGGGGAGACATTCAGCATTTCTGCAGTTATATTATTACCTCCGAATATCTGAGGCGTATAAGGATATTTACCTAAGGTCACAGGATTAACATTACATGCCAAATGAAGCATTGCGGTATTACCGCTATATACAACCTCATATATGTGCCGCTGATTAATTTTTGCATCCTTTGAAACATTCTCTATCATTCTGTTTATTTCATCAGTAATGCTGTTATACATCATTTCCAAGCCTTCAGGGCTGGATGCAAATTTTATACGTGTCAGCACATCCTGTGCCTGCAAGCTTTGTGGATTAAGTGCTGATACTGAAGTGAGTTCCTCTCCTGTTAAAAGATTTATAAGAGCAGCCACCAGTGTGGTTGTACCAATATCAATGGATAATCCATAGGCTTGTGATGAGGTATCGCCAGGCTCTTCGCCAATTAGAGTTTTACCTGAGTATACCTTAGTCTTTTCACCATCAAAGCACTTAGTTATATTGCTTATTATATCATAGGAGAAGCGCATGCCCTCACTTAATATTTTTAAAGTTTTATTCTGTGAGACAGTATTTTCTGTTACAACCTCTATATCCTCATAAACCTGTGCTTGACACGCAAGAGTATAGCCTGCTTGACTTTCCTCAGGCTTTAAATGGTGTCTTGCTTCTCTTGATACAACACTCGATTCATTAAGGTTCACTACCTTCACCTTGCATTTGCCGCAGGTTCCCATAGCATTGCAGGGTGCTTCAATAACCACTCCTGCCTTTCTTGCTGCTTCTAATATTGTTTCACCCTTGTTAATGCTTGATATTATACCTTCTGATATGAAATTAACCTTTACCATTTTTTAACCATGCCTTTCAATAATCGCCTTTGTAAACGCCTTTATATTGTCAAGTGGTGTTGATGTGCTTAGTCCGCAAGCCGGAGCTATAATGTCTATCCTATCAGCCAACAACCTTTCAGTCTGCAAATATACTTTGTCCGGTGTGCCAAACTCAAGTAAATAGGTACTTAAATTTCCCATTGTTGTAACGCTTGAAATCTCTGATTTTAAATTCTTTAAGCTGACAAAAGCATCAACGCTTAGTGCATCACCATGAAGCATTGCAATTTGAGGTTTTACGGCTTCCATCCTTCCGCAAATATGCACTATTACAGGTATCTTCATTTCATGCAAGCGGTCTATAAGCTTGTTTAAATAGGTTACAGCATACTCTTCAAACATTTTAGGACCTAAAATTTCACCTGTCGCAGTTGGATCTGCTATTGAAATTACTGAAGCACCATTATCTTTCATCAGCTTTGCATATTCAATTAAGTGGTCACAGACGTAATCCATAAACCTGTGTGAAGCCTCCGCCTCACGTCTAAGTCCCTTTAGAAACTGCATGGGGTCAACAAGTGATGCAGCAGTGCTTAGAGGACCCGTAAGGCTTCCTATTACAGGAATATCACTATTTATTTTTGATAGATTGTATATGGATTGCACAACTGCGGCAACACGATGGTTTTTACTCATTGCGCCTTGCGGCAGGAAGTTAACCTCCTTGACTGAATTGAATATCTCCTTTTGGATTTTAGGTTCACATTCTAGGGAACCATAGTTTATCTCGCTTCCAAGTACTTCCGCTTCAATTGTCATGCAAAATGGAATGCCAAAGTTTTCAAAGGATGTGTAATTTTGAACATCTGCAGCCAAAGCTGTCATCAACTCCCAGCTCAGGTGAGCTGAAGGCAGTGTATGACCCGTCTCCTTCATAATTTCTACAACTGCAGAGTTCATCATTCCACCAGGGCAAATAACTGGCGGACGGTCAACTGATTGCTTGGCCAGCGTTCTCAAAAGTCTATCCTTTGGTGATAATAAAGTCGTCATGCTATACCACTTCTCCCACAATTTTTTGGCAAAGTCTTACTGCATTTGCTGCATCCTTTGAATACCCATCAGCTCCAATTTTGTCTGCAAAGCCCTGTGAGATAGGTCCACCGCCTACGACTACCTTAAACCTATCCTTCATACCCTGTTCTCTTAGATTTGTTACTACATCTGCCATGGCATCCATAGTTGTAGTCATAAGTGATGAAATCATAATTATTTCCACCTCTTCCTCAATAGCTCTATCAATAAATGTTTGTGGCGGAACATCACGGCCTAAATCTATCACTTCAAAGTTTGAAGTTTCAAGCATCAGCTTTACAAGGTTTTTCCCGATGTCATGGGTATCTCCTTCAATTACACCAATCACAACCTTATGCTTTTCCCTTAATCCGTTTACCTTAATATGTGGTTTAAGAATTTCAACACCAATATTCATAGCATCTGCACACATCAAAAGCTCTGGTACGAAGTATTCTTGCTCCTCAAAAAGCTTACCTGCCCTGTCCATGCCCTTTGTCAGACCCTTATCTATAGCCTCAAAAGCATCCTCTTGTTCTTCAATCACCCTATATGCCAGTTCTTCAACCAAGTCTTCATCCATATCAACAACTGCGTCGGATAATTTTTGAAATAGCTCGCTCATATATAAACCTCCTAAATTACTTGAAATCCTAATTAAAATTATGTGCA
>MGOS01000002.1:35365-49623 GCA_001797185.1 Clostridiales bacterium GWB2_37_7 | reverse complement strand
CTTTGAAGCTTTTTGACAGCATTCCTGTGCTTTACTATGGACTTCTGCTGTAGAACCCTCCAACATAATCCTAACAGGGTCAATGTTGCCTGCAAGGGCAGTTTTGCCTTCAAGCTTTGCTTTTGCAGCCTGCAAGTCTACCTTATAATCCACTGAAAACAGATCAGTATGAATTTCATTTATAACATCCACTATTTTATTTGTATCTCCACAAATGTGGGTCATTCTGGCAGCAACCTTATTTGATATTTCATCATTATTTCTTTTTAGATAAGGAACAGCTAGGCTTTTAAACATACGTGGGGATATTACATCACCTGAGGAGGTTGGTTCTGATTGACATACTAGCTCTGCACCTGCGTCAGCAAAAAGGCTAAAGTATTTTAATACAAAATTTGATGTGTTTTGCAAAATATGCTGTGCAGAAGCGGTATCCCTCATACATATTTTCATAAAGCCTTCCAGCCCATAGAGAAGTCCTGCTAAGGTAAATGGCCCCCATTGACTCACGCCAATCAGATATTCATTTCCAACTTCATTTGCAGTCATTTTTGTAGAATTTAATAAGTTTTCTATTTCTCTGCTGTTTTCAATGAGGTTGATATTTAATTTATCAATATCATCTGGGGTTTTAAGAAGCGGCTTATTTACGCTGCTTGAAAAGCCAGGCTTATCAAAGATGGTATCAGCACCAAGCGCTTTAAGTAATAGATTATTACACCCTGCTGCTGTCCATATTAAATCCAAATTTAATATTTTATTTGTACTGATCACGAACTCTGAATTTTTTTCTGGAGATAAATTTATAAAGTCATCTATTGTCATATTATTTTTACTGTATTCCCATAATCCACTGGAAAGCTGTATAACCGGGATACGGGGCGTAGCTTCAAATTTTAATGCAGCTAAAATAATTTCCTTGCTATTCAAATGTAGCTCTCCTTTTTTTTAATTAATTTACATCCATATTCTATTACTAATATAGCTCTTTGCTAAAATATCTGTCACCTCTGTCAGGCAAGATCACTACTATATTTCCACTTGTGATTTTTTCTGAAAGCTTTAAAGCGCCGAAAAGAGCTGCTCCAGATGATGAGCCTCCCATTATTCCTTCTTTTTTCATTAGAAGTCTTGCTGTACTGAAGGCTTCCTCGTCATTTACTTTTATAACCTCATCAACCAAGCTCATATCCATTGTGTCTGCAATGAAGTTGTTGCCGATCCCTTCAATATTGTAGCAGCCTTCTTCTCCCCCACCCATTGTTGAACCGTATGGGTCTACCAGAATTCCTTTAATATCAGGCTTTCTCTCCTTTATATATCTTACAACTCCTGAAAATGTTCCGCCACTGCCGGCACCTGCAACCAGATAATCTATATTTCCCTCAAGACTTTCATATATTTCCGGGCCGGTTGTCTCGTAGTGAGCCAATGGATTTGCAGGATTTTCAAATTGTTTAAGCGTTATTGCGCCATCAATTTGAGAAATCAATTCCTGCGCCTTTTTCCCAGCACCTAGCATACCCTCTTCTCTTGAGGTAATTACTAGTTCTGCTCCTAATGCAGCCATAACGGAAAGCTTTTCCTTAGAAAATTTCTCCGGAACAGCAAATATAACACGGTAACCTTTATTAAGTGCAGCAATGGCTACCCCTATACCAGTGTTTCCCGCAGTTGATTCTACAATGGTTCCACCTTTTTTCAGGATCCCCTTTACTTCTGCATCCTTTATCATGTATTCGCCTATTCTGTCCTTTACACTTCCACCTGGATTCCAAAGCTCTAGCTTTGCAAACAGATTCACATTTTTACTTAAACCCAGGTTGTTCAATTTAACAATAGGAGTTTTTCCTATCAATTCATGAATACTATTGTAATAATTCATATTCCCATCTCCCCCAATTATAATTTATTCTGCAAATTATACTATACATATATGTTTACTATGATATCAGTTTATGCCTGCGATTTACTTTTGTCAATACTAAATTATGATTATTATAAATTACATCAGAGAGGGTTCTTTTTGCTTTTCCAATATGTCTTAGATATAGCTTGTCAACTAGAGCAATATAGAAAGTTGAAGCCTGTAATCAAACAGATTACAGGCTTATTTGTTTTGGCAAAATAATAATTATATAGCTCCATTTTCAAGAACTATTTTGCAGTAAGTATTTTGAACAGTTCCTTCGTTGCAGGGTAAATAGCTCTAAACTTCTCGTACTTCTGATTGTATTGTTCTACATGTGCCTGATCAGGCTCTATACTATCCGTCACCTTGATAAATGAATCACAGGCTGCTTCAACTGAAGTAAATTGTCCATAGCCTACGGCAGCAAGAATTGCAGCCCCATAAGCAGGTCCTTCATTGGTGTTCAGCTTAACCACTTTTACGTTCAATACATTTGCAATGATTTCACACCAAAGCTTGCTTTTGGCACCTCCACCATTAATGCTGACTACCGGTGTATTGATTCCCATTGATTTTATTATTTCAAAAGTATCTCTTAAGGAGAATGCAACACCTTCCAGCACTGCACGTGTCAGGTGCTTTCTCTGATGTGTCATGTTCATACCGATGAAGGTTCCTCTGCAGCTTGGATCATTGTGTGGTGTTCTTTCACCCATTATGTAAGGCAAATAAAATACATGATCGTCTATGACTGCTTCTTTCGCTTCACTCAAAAGACCATCAAAATCCTCTGATTTATTGACTTCTTCAACCCACCATTTCAGTGAAGCAGCTGCTGCAAGAGTTACTCCCATTAAGTGAAACTTTCCATTAGCGTGGCAAAATGAATGAAGGCTGTTTTTTTCATCTACAAAAAAATGATCTGTTGCTGCAAATACAACACCTGAAGTTCCAAGTGACAAGGAGCAGGCTTCAGTTCTGATTACGCCTCCGCCCACAGCCGCAACAGCCTGGTCCCCTCCGCCAATAACTACGCTGACTTGTTCATTTAGTCCTAATTCTTTTGTTACTTCTACCTTTATTGGACCTATTGCCTCATAGGATTCATATAGCTTTGGCAGCTGACCTTCTGCTATTCCAAGTAGCTCCAGCATTGGCTTTGACCATGTTCTTTTCTCCACATCCAAGTACAAAGTACCTGATGCATCAGACATATCTGTTGCAAATACACCTGTCATCTTATATGCAACATAATCCTTTGGCAGCATGATTTTATGAATCTTTGCAAAGTTTTCCGGCTCATTTTCTTTCAGCCATAGCACCTTAGGAGCTGTAAAGCCCGTAAGAGCCAGATTCCCAGTCCATTCAGCTATTACCGTTTGCCCAATTACCTCATTAAGGTATTTGCATTGCTTCTCTGTTCTTTGGTCATTCCAAAGAATGGCAGGTCTTATGACTTTATCATTTTCATCAAGAACTACCAGACCATGCATCTGTCCGCTAAAGCTTATAGCTTTTACTTCATTTTTATTTAAACCCTCCAATAGTTCTTTTAAACCTATAAGGGTTTGCTGCCACCAGTCTTCGGGGTTTTGCTCCGACCAAAGTGGCTGCGGGAAATGTATTGCATACTCTTTGCTGACTGATTTTGCAACGTTGCCCTGTTCATCAGCCGCTATAAGCTTTACGGAGGTTGTACCTATATCTATACCTATAAAATACATAGCTATCCTTCCTTCTATTTTTATTTTATATTTATGACTGCTTTTACAACGTCCTTGGCATTATTTACTACGAAGTCAAAAGCTTCTTTTGTATCCATAAAATCAAACTCATGGCTTACTATATCCTTAACATTAATTGCACCGCTCGCAATTGCATTGATAGCAACTGGGTATAGGTTTCTATAACGGAAAATCGTCTTTAGTACACCTTCCTTGCCCATTAGCTTCATAAAATTAAACTCTACCTCATCCTTTGGCGTCATTCCAACAAGTACAATTGTACCACCGATTTTTAGTACATCTACTGTTTGCTTTACTGTAACGATAGCTGCCGCAGTATCAACAACTACATGGGCACCTTCTCCATCGGTTATAGCTTTCACAGTTTCTATTACATCGGATTCCATTGGGTTTATTACATGTGTAGCTCCAAGCTTCATGGCTGTCTCAAGTCTATTTTTCAAAACATCCACCACGATAATCTTTGAAGCACCTTTTGCTTTGCCAGCAAGAAGTGTCACTAATCCAATACAGCCAGAGCCATATATTAGTACAGTATCTCCAAGCTTCACACCGCCAAGGTCTGTTGCATGAAGACCAACAGCAAGTGGCTCAACAAGCGCACCTTCCACATATGAAAGATTTTCAGGCAATTTGAAGCACAAATCGGACGGATGCGCTACATAATTGGTAAATACACCATGATAAGGAGGTGTTGCAAAGAACTCTACATCAGGACAAAGATTATAGCGTCCTCCCTTGCAGAATTCGCACTTGCCGCAAGCTTTACCGGGCTCTAAGGCAACACGATCGCCAACCTTTAAAGTCTTAACGCCACTTCCTACTTCTACAACTTCACCGGCACACTCATGCCCCAATATGAAATCTCCCTCAACTACAAAATCACCTATTCTGCCGTGTTGAAAATAGTGAACATCAGAACCACAAATTCCAACAGCCTCTACCTTAATCAAAACATCCTTTTCTTTTAATACCGGCATAGGAACATCCTTCCATATCATCTTATTCGTTCCATGCATGAAAATCGCTTTATTATTAATCATAAAATACCTCCATCAAAATAGCTATAATTTATTATTCTAAAGACTAGGGAAGTCCATTTTAATATTTATTTATAGAGCATAATCTATTCAATTAGAATTTACTTTTCATCTTATTATATAAATTTAGGTACGCGAATTCATTCATTCGCGTACCAATGCTTTACTTATAAATGCTATATCTTATTTTATTGCGCCTGCTCTTTTATGCATTTCAATATACTGCTCAACATTGTCTTTTGTAATTATTGGACTGTTGATATCCATATTAATTTCTTTTTCGACACCTGTTACTAGCTTATTAGCAGTATCTAGCAGTGCAGTTGCAAGATCATAAGCACTTTGTAAGCTTGTTGATGTCATTAAACCTTGCTGAATTAATAGTGTTGCTTCTGCTGTTCCATCAACACCATATGACAATATTCCTTTATAATTTGGATTGTCTTTAACAACTTCTATTGCCCCTGCAGCCATATTATCATTCATAGCTATGATTGCATCGATTTTATCGTTCGCTTGAACCCAAGTCTCCATATAGTTCATTGCTTCGTCTTTGTTCCAGTTCGCAATTTCTTCTCCAACGATCTTTACATCAGGACGCTTTTCAAAGAACTCCTTTTGCCAGCTTTCACGTCTTGCGTCAGCATGGAAGTTGCCTGGAGGGCCCATCAATACAACAACGTTAGCATTTTGAGGAATTTGTGATACTGCAAGGTCTGCATTAACCTTTGCTTGTACATATGGGTCTGCGTCAACGGAGGAAGAACCCGGAATGCCGCTGATACGTGCATTTGTTGTAATAACCTTGATGCCTGCTGCAACCGCTCTTTCAACATAAGGTCTTTGTGCTTCACCATTGTTAGGCTGAACTATGATTACATCATACTTGTTTGTAATTGCATTTTCAATTAAAGAGTTTTCAGTGTCATCAGAAGCCTGACCATCAAATACTTCTAACTTAATGTTATCGTATTTAGCAGCTTCTTCAATAACTGCATTTGCCATCCACGCTGCAAATGAGTCTGCTTGTGCTCTTGCAATGTATGCAACTCTGTAAACATCCTTCTGTTCAGCTGCAGGTGCTGCTGCTTGCTCAGTTGCAGGCTGGCTGCAGCCTGCAACTAATACAGCTACTAGTGTTACGATTAGAGTAATTACTAACCATTTTTTCAATTTACTTCCCCCTTAAATTTTTATATCTAAATAGATTGCTCTATTATAGACTATTTGCTTTCAACATTTCCAAGCTTCAGCTTTGTTTTCTTGGTTTTTGCCCAAATGTCGTATATAACGGCTAGAGCAATAATTGCACCACGTACAATCTGTTGAAGATATGAGTTAACACCAATCAGTACCATAATATTGTCTAAGAATCCCACTATAAATGCACCCGCTAATGTACCGGATGCAGTTCCAATTCCACCAGTAAAACTTGTTCCGCCAATAACTGCAGCAGTAAGTGCTTTGAATTCATAACCAATGGCACCATTTGGCATTCCTCCGTTGATACGTGACATGAATAATACTCCAGCAATACCAACAAATATACCGTTGATAATAAAAGCTCGCATTTTTACCTTATTGACATTTATACCAGAGGCATTTGCAGCTTCTTCATTGCCGCCAATAGCATATACAGATCGTCCAAATACTGTATGCTTCAGCAAATACCAAGTTAGTACCAATAAACCAATCATAAAGATTATAGGTGCCGGCAATCCTAAGATTCTTCCTTGTCCAAATACTACATAGTCACCTATTTGGTAGATATTTTGACCATTTGTATACATGAGTGCAGCTCCACGAGCCATAGTCATCATTGCAAGTGTTGCAATAAATGGCGGTGCTTTAAACTTTGTAACCATTAATCCATTTAATACGTTGCACAAAACCCCTACTAGGATAGCAACTAAGAATGCAATAACCAATGACCCTGTCATTTTATAAGCTGATACTGATAGCACCCCTGCCAATGCCAAAACAGAAGCAGAGGATAAATCCAACATCCCGGAAATAATCAGAATGGTTTGACCAAAAGCCAGTATAGTACCTACAGATATTTGCGTTGAGATATTTTTTAAGTTTTCACCAGACACAAAATTCTCATTTGCCAGCCAACTAACTAAAAAAAGTGCTAACAATACCATATAGATACTATATTTGCTTTTCAGGTTAGCCCACAATTTACTTTTATTTAGTGCGTTCATATTATTTTCTCCCCCCTATTGAGCTCTTATTGCAGTAGCATATGCCATGATTTTCTCCTGCGTGAACTCATCTCGCTTCAGCATACCGGTGATTTCACCTTTAGCCATGACATATATTCTGTCACACATCATGATTAATTCAGGTAGTTCTGATGAGACCATGATAACTGCTTTTCCTTGTTTGGTCAGCATTGTCATGAGTTTATATATTTCATGCTTAGCCCCTACATCAATGCCTCGGGTTGGTTCATCCAATATAAGAATATCCGGGTCAGTAACCATCCATTTGGACAATATAACTTTTTGTTGATTACCCCCGCTTAATGCTTCAATTGAAGTTTCATAGGATGGTGTCTTGACATTCATTTTCTTGCATAAATCTGCAACCGTCTGATTCTCGATCTCGGCATGTAGTCTTCCTTTATATATGAATTTTTTCAGACTGGATAATGAGACATTTTCTCTGACACTACGAACTGGGATGATTCCGAATCGTCTTCTATCTTCAGAGAGCATGACTATTTTTTGGTCTATGCTGTCTCTTACATTTCTAATATTAACTTTCTTGCCTTTAATCAGGACTTCTCCAGCTTGGTACTCATCCAGTCCAAACAGTGCTCTCATCACCTCTGTTCGACCTGCACCCATAAGTCCTGCAAACCCTACTATTTCACCTTTACAGACTTGGAAGTTGATATTTTTGAACTTTGCAGCATCTGTTAATCCATACACCTGCAATACTTGCTCACCTATCTCAATATCTTCCTTTTGGAAAATGCTTTCCACTTTTCTGCCAACCATTTGAGTGATGACAGTTTCCATGTCATAATCTTCTTTTGGTCTTGAATCTACTACACAACCATCTCTGAATACCGTGATTTCATCTGCGATCCTAAATATTTCGTCCATCTTATGAGAAATATATATAACACAAGTACCCCGTTTTGTAAGTTCATTGATTTTTTTAAAAAGTACTTCAACTTCCTTTTGAGTTATTGCTGATGTGGGTTCATCCATGATTATTATGTCTGAATTATATGAGATGGCCTTTAATATCTCTAGCATCTGTATATCTGATACTGTGAGATCCTTTATCTTTGTCTCAGGTGCGTAGTTAAGGTTTTCCTTTTCCAATAGCTGCAAGGTTCGCTTTCTTATTTCCTTCCAATCAACCTTGCCATATCTGTCCTTTGGCCAGTTACCGACAAACAAGCTTTCTTCAATAGTCATTTCAGGCATATAGTTAAGCTCTTGAAAGATCATCGAAATTCCAAGGCTTCGTGCTTCAATCGGGTTTTTTATATCTACAACCTTTTCGTCTATCAGAATTTGACCAGCATCTTGTTTGTAAATACCGTTTATCACTTTCATCAGGGTAGATTTTCCAGCCCCATTTTCACCGCAAATGACATGGACAGTACCTTTTCTTACGGCAAAATTAATCTTATCTAATGCTTTAACACCTGGAAAAAATTTTTCAACATTAGAGACTCTTAATTTTATATCCAGATTCATAGCTTATAGGTTCTCCTTTTATTTATAATTTGATTTGAATTCCGTTGCCTTCTTTTATTCAATGATAATGAATAACAACAATTAAAGAAATGTTCTAAATTATTCTACTATTATACAATTTTGCTCATTAAAAAAAACAGCAATCTAGTTTGACTGATTTTTATACTAGATTACTGTTTTTGTATATTATATTAAGAAGTTTTAATTATTACTTTTACTTTGGGGCACCATATTCTCTTTGTATTCCGTTACTGTAATACCTGTTATTTTTTTAAATACCTTACTGAAATATTGTTGATTTGAATATCCTACCTCTTCGAATATTTCTTTGATCCTGCCATCCGACTCCACTAGCAATCTCTTAGCCTTCTCGATTCTAAGCTTATTAATGTACAATGACATATTTTCTCCTGTTGCCTTTTTAAATGCATTGCATAAATAATGCTTTGATAGGTGCAGCTTCTTTGCCACATCCTCTAAAGATATTTTTTCATCATAATGATGATCTAAATAATTTAGAGCCCGATTAATTAACAGTTTCGAGTTGGTATATCTCATGTGCTGAATGGCACTAATAACTTTACTTGTAAAATCCATCAATAAACACATTATACTTCGCAGGTTCTCCGATATTTCAATTTGCTGGTGATAGTATTCATGGTTGTTAATCACACGATCGTTTTCTATAAAAAGTCCATAGCTGCTAAAAATATTACCAATTAGTTTGGAATAGAATATCTTTACAATCATTGGGTTTACATTGTTTTTCACAAAGTAATCATCGACCTCATGTATAAGCGCCTTTACACTATCAAAACTTTCTTGTCCAATAGCTTCAATGAAGGGTCTACTGTATTCCTTTTCCAATTTAAATACCTTTGGCTCACTGAAATTTATACTATTCATATTGGATAAAAAGTAGGATGTCTCATATTTATAAAATAAAACCTGCGCTTTATCAATAAAAATTTTATATACACCGGAGGACTCTTCTACATTCTCAAAAACATCTGTATAAACTATGTTCAAAGAACAATCAAAGTATTGCTTTACTGAGTCTATGGCAGTTTCAAACATTCTTCTTAATTCTGTTTCATTTAGCATTTGTGATGACAAGAAGAAAAAGTACCACTTTGTTTGATGGCTGTAAACATAATCGAATGATCTTTCTGAAAATAAATCCAACAGAATATTTCTTATAGCATGATTTCTTTGTTTTACTTTGTTAGGTTCTAAATGCATTTCATCAAGGGTATCGTTTATTGCGATGCTTGCAAATGCAAATTTTGTTTTGACCAACGGAAACTCTATACCAGCACATCGCTCTGACAAATTGACATCAATATGAAAGTCCGATTTGATCATATCAGTAAATATAGATCTCTTGATGTCATTTCTACTGGTCAACACTTTATCTTTGATGTCCTTGGTTTTATTGTCTTTATCCAACTTCTTTTTTATAGACTTCATAATTGCGACTAGCTCTTCATCTTCAATTTCTGATTTTAATATATAATCATCCGCACCAACCTTCAAAGCTTTTCTAGCATATGAAAATTCATCATAACATGTTAAAACCAATACTTTGACATGTTGGTCTTCTTTTCTCACCTCGTCTATCAGCCAAAGCCCATCTTTCTTAGGCATTTTAATATCTGTAATTATAACATCCGGCATGTGTTTCTTATATTGCTCATAGCCTTGTTCTCCATTGGATGCTTCTGAAACAACCCTGAATCCATTGGCTTCCCATTCAATCGTTGTCTTCAGTCCAACTCTTACTAATAATTCATCGTCTACTATAAGTACTTTATACATATAAGCACCTCAACCTTCTATAGAAAATAAATAAGCTACATAGGATTTATAGGTAATTTTACGAAAACTAAAGTGCCTATTCCAAGCTCGGCCTCAATTTCCAGTCCATAGTCATTGCCGCAATATAGCTTGATTCTTTGGTTGACATTATTCAAACCGACCTTGCTGAATCTAGTTTTATCCGTAGCATTTGTTAAGATATTCTTCAAAACCTCTTCTTCTATACCCGGACCATCATCATGTATCTCAATAACCAAAATGTTATCTTTGATGTAGGCTTTTAACTCTATATTAAGATCATGCTGCTCTTCTTCCATTCCATATATAAAAGAGTTTTCAACAATAGGCTGTAGAATCAATTTAGGAACAGAAAGCTCCATACAGCTCTCATCGATATGATAAACAATATTTACCACTTTGCTAAAACGAAGTTTTTGAATTACAACATAATTCATCACATAATCAATTTCTTCTCGCAAAGAAATCATGTCTCGACCTAGATTAGTACTGATTCTAAGGAGCTTTACCAATGCTGTAATGGCCTTGCTGATACCCGTATTCCCTTGAATTTTTGCCATCCATTTTATTGTATTTAATGTGTTGTAAAGAAAATGTGGATTAATTTGAGCATGAAGGGCCTCTAGCTCCACCTCCTTCTTCTCTTGCTCTTCTTTTACTAATTTATCAATTAGAATTTGCATTTCTGCAATCATGTTGTTTAAGCTATGTCCAAGCTGCCCCACTTCGTCATTTGACTTTACTTCTGTTCTTGCAGTCAAATCTCCTTGTTCGACACGCTTAATCACACTCATCATTCTCATCATAGGTTCAGTGTAACCAAAGGAAAAAAACAATATATACAAAATAATAACCAAACCGTAGATTAAACCACCCACTATAAAATATTTCTGAATATTGTTGATTTCACTATATAAATAATCAGTAGAAATTGTTTTTATTATCTTCCAGCCATTATTCTCTATGGTAGAGTAGATTGCAACCTTTCCAATATCGGTTTTATATTGAACATAACTATGCCCACTTTTATCTGCCAGCACCTCTTTTGCATAGGGCTCAAACATTATTGTGCTGCCGATTTTACTTTTATCCGTATGGCTAATAACATTTCCTTGATCATCACTTATAAATACCTCTACATTCTCATTGTCTTTGAGACCAGTATACGCTTGCTCTAAAATCACCTCTTCCAAATCAATAAGCAAATATCCATAATTCTCTAGGGTATTAAAATTTATAATCTTTCGAGCAAGTGTGAAATAATCTTTCTTAAATTTACTTGATAATATCTCTATTTCTTCAATTTTTGTAGGCAGCCAGAGAGGTTGTCCTGAGGAATTATTCAGCTGCTTGCTCAAACGTTCCATTCTGTTTGTTTTTTTTGCACCGACAGAGTAATATGAATAAGCATCCTCCATAACTAAGTCTATTACTTCAATATCATCTCTTGAAGTTATAAAACTTCTCAGCACACTATTAAACGCCTCCACCTTATAGCTAGATTTATTATCTAGCATTTCAAGCAATTGACTATCCGAGATAATAACTGTTGAGAATTCCTGAATGTCTTCCAATATAAAATTTAATTTCTCTCCCGTTTCATATACCGACTGTATTGCCGTTTCAGTGTACTTATTTTTTATTATTTCTTTCACGGTGCGTGAATAAGTATAGGATATAGCTATAATGGGAATCGCAATCAGAACAATTGCAATGATGCCAAGCTTAACACGCAATGAATTAAATACATTTGTTCTATTCAACGATTTCCTCCTCCTATCCCTAATTATTCATTTTTATGCTTTCTAGTTCCTCATATATCTTTTGTCCTATAACCTTGCTGTCCAAATCGTATTCAATCATATTGTGCAGGTTTCTTGTGAGCACTTTTTCTACTTCATAAAAGTTAGAAATCTTTGGCCTAAAATATATGTTTTCAGGCTTCCAAGCATTTAATACAGCATTCATATGCTTCAGAAGGGCATCCTGCGACTTTTTTGTATCCGGATTAGTGATTTGGTTCCTGATAAACGGGTCTTCATATGCCGATTTTCTGATTGGCAGGCTTCCTCCCTCCGGATGCTTTAAAACCTTTAGCTGCATATCTGTGGATGTCGCCCAGACAATATATAACCACGCTGCCTGCTTCTCACTTTCAGATGCATATTTATTTATACCGATGCCGGAACCTCCATATATATTGGCACTCCTTACATCGCCATAAGGCAGTATAGAATATCCTACTTTACCACTGACCTTAGAAAGTGCTTCATCCTCAAGATAAGTATAATTTTCATCCCAATTGGCCATCATTGCTATATCGCCATTGCGAAACACACTGGCTAAATCAGTCCAGTTCCAATTTACGCTTTGAGGCGCTGAAACACTCGCAATTTTCTTATACATATCAAGAGCTTGTATAAAATCCTCATTTAAAATATTGGTACGCTCAAAAGTTTTTAGACCTAAGGTGTTGATTTTGTTATCTAAAAAGTAATCTCCACCATAAGACGCAAGAATATTAGAAAACTCGCAATAAATCGAGTTGTGCTGCTGCGCCATAAGTCCGCTTCCATACTGCACTTCATCGTTTGGTACATTCTCATCTATCCATTGAGCGACTTCATAATATCTCTCCCATGTGAACTCACTTGTTCCAGGAGTCCAATCATAGCCTTTCTTGTTAAAAAATCGGTCCTTGTACTTATCAAATATGTCTTTCCTATAATATAAAATCATCGTTGTACTATCAAAGGGTATTGTATATACATTTTTGTAATCCTCAAAATATGAACATACAGCGGTTTGATTCTCAAAAAAGTCATCCGGAAAGCCCTTAATCTGAGGCAACTCTAAATTTTCGATATAAGGATTCAATATCTCTAAATAATCATAGAATCTATTTAAGGTTTGATATGGATCTACATATAAAACCTGATATTCTCCTGCTTGACCAATAAAGTCCAAATTAACCTTCTGAACCAGCGTGTCAAAATCTACTGACCTAATCTTTACATTAATTCCAGTAATCTCAGAAAATTCCTCGCTTTCATGAGAAAGTATACCGGCATACAAATTATTCTCAACGATAAAGTTAAGTGTCATGCCTTCAAATTGCCTAATATTATATTTTTCAGGTAGGTATAGGTTTTCAAAGCTTGTTCCTAGGAGAACTGTGTTTTCATTTGTAGGCATATAATCTTGGTTTGCGATTTCATCTTCTGAAGGTTTAAATGAAAAGAATATGAGAAAAATAAATGTCAAAATCAAAATAAATATCTTCTTGAACATGAATTCACCCACTTTTCCACTAAATTTTATTTTTAAACAGCCAATTAGATTCTTTGTTCTATATAGATACAATATTAGCATAATCATATCAATTTATAAAGCTTGTCAATCAACCTATTAGATAGTTAAAAGCCTGTAATCTTTCGATTACAGGCCAAATTGTTTTTTGTTTATAAACGTAAAGTGATTGAATTATCAGGTTCATATGCTTGCATATTTTTTGTTTCTTTTATCAGTTTGCACTCGCTGCCGGTCTTTTATACTTAAACCACTGATATAGTATTCCTAGACCGATTGTTGCCATACCTATTATGTCAGTATATAGACCTGGATCTATCAGTGCAAGTCCGCCAACTAAGAACATTGCTCTTAGCAACCAACTGACTTTTCCTAATATATATCCTTCCATTGCTATACCTATTCCTAACATACCGATTAAGGATGTAATTGTTATCTGTACTATTTCCAATCCAGTCGTATTTATAAGCAGCAGCTGAGGATTGAGAACAAACATATATGGTATCAGGAATGCTGCTATGGCTAGCTTACTCGCATTTACACCCGTTTTTATAGGATCACTCTTTGCTATTGCAGAACCTGCAAAGGCGGCAAGAGCAACAGGTGGTGTTATATCAGCTATTATTCCGAAGTAGAAAACAAACATGTTAGCTGTCAATGGATTTACACCAAGCTTTAGAAGAGCCGGTGCTGC
>MGOS01000002.1:33299-35310 GCA_001797185.1 Clostridiales bacterium GWB2_37_7 | reverse complement strand
GAAACAAGTCCGTTCCCCATCTTAAGACCTAAACCTGTAAGTGTTATAGTACCTACGATTATACCTGCACAAGCAGTGGCCATTGCAACACCCAATGCACTCTTTGCTCCCGCTTCTAATGTCTCAAGCAACTTCTTAAAAGTCATTCTCGATTCTTTTCTTATCATGCTTACAGCTATAGATGCGCCTATACCGTATAAAGCAGCTTTAATCGGTGTTGTACCGCTCATAAGCATATATACGATTACTGCTAATGGCAGCAGCAGAAACCATCTTTCTCCAAGCACTTTTCCAAGCCTTGGCAGTCTTGATGCTTCAATACCCTTCATGCCAGTTTTCCTGGCTTCCAGGTCAACCATTATCCAAATTCCTGTAAAATAAAGCAACGCAGGTATGATCGCAGCTTTTACGATAGTACTATATGGTATTCCTACAAACTCTGCCATCAGAAATGCTGCAGCTCCCATAATAGGCGGCATTAACTGACCACCGGTAGAAGCTGCCGCTTCAACCGCACCTGCGAACTCCGGCTTATAGCCCAAGCTTTTCATTAGAGGAATTGTAAAGCTTCCTGTACCAACTGTATTTGCTACCGAGCTACCTGATATAGTACCTGTAAGAGCACTGCTAAGTACTGCTACCTTAGCCGGTCCACCAACTGCTCTCCCGGCAATGGCATTTGCAAGATCGATAAAGAACTTGCCTATACCTGTCTTGTCCAGGAAGGCTCCAAACAAAATAAACAGGAATATAAAAGTGGAGGATACCGCCAAAGGCGTTCCTAATATACCTTCAGTTGTAAAATACATATGGCTTACTATTCTCTCAATAGAATAGCCTCTATGGTTTAAGAAGCCTGGCAGATATGCTCCGAATTTTGCGTAAAGTAAAAATACGCTTGCTATTATTACGATCGGAATTCCAACTACCCTTCTTGCTGCTTCTAATACCAAAAGTACGGCAAGTATCGCAACAAAAATGTCAATTGATGTTTGATCCCCAGCTCTCATAATCAGCTCTCTGTAGTTGAAGGCTATATACAGTCCTACAAACGCTGAGATAACAGCTAAGGTTATATCAAACCAATGCATCTTATTCTTGGGCATTTTTTTATTGCTTGGGTACAGCAGATATACTAAGACGAAGGCAAAGGTAAGATGTATAGACCTCTGCAATTGCGCTGGCAGTACGCCAAAAATCGCTGTATATAACTGAAATAATGAAAACATAATTGCAAGGGCTGATATCAGCTTCGCTTGTAGCCCTGAGAGCTTTCTAAAATTCGATTCTTTATCATATTTTGCAATGATATCATCTAAATCTAATTCTTGTACCTGTTCCTTAAGAATTTTATCCTTATCCATGAAATACCTCCTCTTTTTCCTGGTTAATCAATTGGTGTTTATAAGGCAACTCCAGAGTTGATTAGTTTCTTATTAATTTATATTTTATGAGTTCAAAGAGTGTAATTCTACCCACACTAAAAAAAGCAGGATTCTGCGGTGCAATCAACTCAGAAAGCTTCATACTTTTATCTTTATAGTTCAGTGTATGATCCGCATAGGTTCCTACTAAGTAGGTAAAATTTTCAAGTTCCCTATTCATATTTTCGATCTGAACAAGTCCATTATTTAATGTTAATTTCTCCCCGCTTCCCGAATCATACTCTGGCATGCCTGCTCCATATGAAAAGAAGGTAGTTTTGTATACTAAGAATTTGTTTCCCTGCACCCTGATAAACTCGTTTACAGGGGTGCGATTTACTGAATGCTTGAAGCTTACAACAAACTCCTTAACGTTATCAATATTATCAATATAGACGATTTCTCCAGTTTTCCCATTTGAAATTGTAAATCTGTCTAGTATTGGCACATTTAATATTAATATAGCTAATACAAGAATACTTGCTGCAAATATATACTTTTTCATAATAAAGAAGCCGGACCGGATATTTCCAGCCCGGCAATCCTCCTAACTATTTTATAGCGCCAACTTCTTTGTAGTATTTCTC
>MGOS01000002.1:20520-33251 GCA_001797185.1 Clostridiales bacterium GWB2_37_7 | reverse complement strand
TAAATCATAAACAGCCTTCTCACTAACCTCTGCGCCAACTACAAGAGTTGCCTTAACAGCTATAGTCTTTACGTCTGCATCCTGCCCTTTGTATGTTCCAGCAGGTATAATATACTCTGTAAAGAAAGGATACTTAGTTGTCAACTGATTAACAACTTCATCCGGAACTGATACGAACTTAAGCTTGCTTGTTGTGGAAATATCTTGTATTGCAGCATTAGGTATCCCTGATGTAAATAGGAAACCGTCTATTTGCTTATCCTTGAAGGAATCTGCAGATTCTGAGAAGGATAGGTAATTAGCTGCAAAATCATTGTAGGTCATACCCATAACTTCTAATAATTGTCTTGCATTTGCTTCAACACCACTTCCTGGAGCACCAACAGAGAATTTCTTTCCTTTGATATCCAGAACTGTGTTTATTCCACTATCTTCAGTCGCAACAATCTGAATTACCTCAGGATAAAGTGTAGCAATGGCTCTTACATTTTCTACCTTGCCATCCTTGAAAGCTTCTGCTCCGTTATAAGCATAGTCAGTCATATCATTCTGTACGATCGCAAGCTCTGCTTCCTTCTTGCCAATAAGCTTTAGGTTTTCAACAGAAGCACCTGTTGCTTGTGCTGTAACGTTCATGTTAGCAACTTTAGAGTTGAATATTTGTGCCATGGCACCGCCAAATGGATAGTAAGTACCGGATGTACCTCCAGTTGCTAATATAAGATTGGTTTTTTGTGGAGCACAGCCAACTAAAGCCACAGAAAGTATTAATACTAGGGCTAAAGCTAGTACTATGTATTTTTTCATAAGAATCCCCTCCTCTAATTTGTTATTTCAATTTTATATTTATAATAACACATAATAACGGAAAGAAACGTAAATTTACATTGACTGGTTAGAAAATTGAAAAAATTGACTTCTGAGCCCTTATGTCATGCAATTTGCTCAACCATAACCAACAGCCTTTTAATAAAGGATTTTATGTTTATTTTCCCGCCATACTTAGCCTTGCCTCGTATATAATCCATTTCCATTTTTACATCAGCATAATCAAACAGGGATGAGCTATAAAGAGTGAACTTATCATTGCTAAAGTCCTCTATCCCCATAGCAGCAATATTCTTCATTGCTTTTCCCACCGTCCTCCTCATCCGCATCTCGATGGCTTTGAAGTCACTGGTAAAACCTTTTCCCTCTGATGAATACTTGCTCTGGAGCAGCTTTAAAAGCTCACTTAGTTGTGTATCCTCCAGTGCCTCTCCCAAATCCGAATCCTCGCACAGCATGGTACAAATATTAATGATATCTCTACTTCCGAGGTCTCCCAATATCCCGAGGTCAGCCATAAGCTGATTCAATATTCTTCTTACATTGTCAAGCTTCCTGCCAGGACTCCCCACATTGCTTCTCCCAAGAGTCATTGCGGTAGATTCAATAGCCTCAAAGGTCTTTTTCATAGAAAGGTATTCTTTTACCCTCTTTACTACATTCACAACCTCTATCACATTTATTGGCTTGCTTATGAAAAACTCTATTCCACATTCATAGGCCTTTGCTATCATATCCTTGTCACTTACCTGTGAAAGCATGATAAACATACTTCTTACATTCAAAGCCTTGATATTTTTCATTGTTGAGATGCCATCCTGCTGTGGCAGTAGCAAGTCTATCATTACAATATCAGGCTTATATCTTAATATCATTTCTTCACCCGAAACCCCGTCATCTGCTTCCCCATATACGTCGCCAAGTCCATACTGTTCGATGATCTTGACAATTACACTTCTAACAGTTCTATCATCATCAATTACTATAAAACTAGACATCGCCATCCTCCTCATAGGTTATTATGCTTTCCGGCAGCTCCAACCTGAACTCTGTAATGCCTTCAATTTCATTATTAAGGCTTACTCTCCCCCCCAGATGCTCTGAAAGTATCTTGATGTGAGTCAGTCCAAGCCCTGTAGATATTTGACCTGTCTCGGGGTTGAATTTGGTTGTAAAGCCCGGCTCAAAAACAAGCTCCTGTTCTTTTTCTTTTATCCCCTTGCCATTGTCCTCAATATTAAAAACCACCATTTTGTCTTGCATATAGCATCTTATTTTCACATATGAGTCACTTCTGTAACATGCTTCAATTGCATTTTGAATCATATTATTTAGTATGGACATAACGATGAAATACTCACTGGTTTTAATATCTTTTTTTACTTCAAAAATCAGTTTAATGTCCTTATTGATCACTTCAAGGTATCTTGTAAATATATTTTCTATTGTTTCAAATATTTCACTTATTTTCATAGTCTTATAAATATCGCTTGCAGGCATAAGCTTTTCCATGCTGATTACAATTCTATTGTAATCTTTTTTTATTTCATGTATATCTATCGATAAATTTAGACAATCTGACATTAAGTTGTTAAGTTTTTCCTTATCCAAGGTATTGCTTTCCTTAAGCGTATTATATATAGAATAGCTCTTGGCCATTGCACCCTCGATATCCTGCATCGATTTTTTAAGAAAGAAAACCTCTGACTTAAGCTTTGCAGTAATAAGCAGCAGTTCCTTATACCTGTTCTGATGCTCTTCCTTTGTGATAAAAAGGCTATAGTACTTTATAATCCAAAATAGGGCTACTACAATACAACTTCTTATTACAGCAGCCAGCATTATTGTTGAGAATATCTCATCAAAAGATTCAATAATGAATTGATTCCTGATCATAAGCTCTAAAAAATTAGACATGATGTCTGCTGTTGTCAATACAACAATGAAATAAATGGGCTTTTCAAACAGCTTCCTAAAGCTTGCGCCTTCTATTATAATACCAAATGAAATATAATACATCAGTGCAGGCATGTGCTTTAAAGAAGCTACATTAAAGCTTACAACATTGACAAACATGTCTATTCCGACCCTTAATAATAGCACGGAGACACCAGTGACTATTGATGTTGCTATAATAGGAATCGAGTGGAAATACAGCAGCAGAAAGGTGAACGTTACAACACCTACTGTGATTCTAAAATCTGTACCAAAGGGATAAAAATTCACCTGTCCCATAAAGGCTGTAAACAAACTTACAAGCAATATCTCTTTTATTCGGTTCTTCAAAGAAACAACCCCTAAATCTTCTATTGTTTTTGTTAAATAAAGTTCATAATTCCAAAATAATTATATCACAATTTGACAGCATTCATAAAATACTAATATTTTCAATAAAAAAAGATGCAGCATTATGATGTACTGCACCTTCCTATTAATATCTCTAAATTCTTTTACATCTACGTATATGAAAAAGGCTCAGTTATATATCAAAATAATCATATAACCGAGCCTTAAATTAAGCTTCTCGCAACATATCAATATTAACTTCCTTGAGACTTGAAAACACCAATTCACAGTTATATAAAATCTCCTTGCTGCCTATTCCTACAGGCTGCATACCTGCACTCTTTATCGCTTCAACCCCTGCAAATGCATCTTCAATGCCGATACAGTTTTTTGGTTCAACACCAAGCATTTTAGCAGCCATAAGAAATATATCCGGTGCTGGCTTACCATGCTTGACTTCACTTGGGTCTGCGATGGCATCAATATAATTACCAATCTCCATAGCCTCCAATAAAAACTGAGCATTTTTTGATACCGATGCCAAGGCAATTTTTATATTGTTATTTCTTAAGGAAGTGAGCAGTTCTAAGGCTCCCTCTGAAAGATTTTTCTTTGTAAACTCCTTGATTAGGCATTGATAAATCAAATTCTTTTTGTCCGCTAACTCCAGTTTCTCAGCTTCTGAAAACTTGTCAACCATATTACCGGCTCTTAAAACGATGTCTAAGGACTCCAATCTGGATATCCCCTTTACTTTCTCATTGACTTCCTCTGATAATTCAAAGCCTAAATCCTTCGCCAGCAGCTTCCAAGCTATATAGTGTTGCAAACTGGTTTCTGTTAATACACCATCCATATCGAATATTACTGCTTTAAGCGCCTTCATAATTGTTTCCTTTCTATTTCGATTGTATCTGCTACGATATAATCCTTATTATAAATCGTTATCTTTAAAGGCTTACCTTGCAATAGCTTTATGCGAACGAGCTCATTTACATCTATTTCCAACCATGCGTCTAAATAGTGAATTCTGAAACGATATCCCGCCAACTCATTTGGTACAATTGGGTCAATAGATATACCTGTCTCCTTAATTCTATACCCTGCAAAGCCGTTGATAATGCCCAAGCAGCTGCCTGCCAGGTTTGCCATATGCAAGCCATCCTTAGTGTTGCTGTGTTTATCATCCAAATCCAGTCTAACAGCTTCCATAAAATATTCATAGGCCTTTTCATAATAGCCGCATCTTGATGCCATTATGCCATAAATACAGGAAGAAAGGGAGGAATCATGGGTGGTGATTTTCTCATAATAATCATAGGATCTTTTCATCGTCTCCGTATCTGCATAATCTTCCAAAAGGAAGTGCGCCAATACTGTATCCGGTTGCTTGAGTACTTGATACCTATATATGGTCAAGGGATGGATATGCAGTAGCAGTGGATACTGGTCCGGTGTTGTATTTGCAAAATCCCATACAGCTTTTCTAAGGAAGCTGTCATCCTGTGCATGTATACCCAATTCCTCATCATAGACTAAGTGCATCGCCTCCGAGGCAAGTCTCATCTCATTAACCTCATCAGATGTCAGATTGATTTTATGGCACAACTCTTCAAAGTCTGCATTATTATATTCATGGAGCTCATGATATAGTTTATCAGCCCAATATAAATGATATTTTGCCATAGCATTCGTATAATAATTGTTATTAACGATGGCAGTATATTCGTCTGGACCCGTAACATTGTCTATATGATATGCGCCTTTGTACCAATGTCCTATTTCAAGCCAAATTCTCGCAGTTTCAAAAATCACCTCTGCAGCCGCTTCCAGCATAAAGCTTTTATCTCCATGGTACAAATAATACTGAATGAATCCATAAGCTATATCTGCATTGATATGATATTGAGCTGTCCCTGCCGGGAAATAAGATGAACATTCAATGCCTGATATTGTTCTCCAAGGATATGCCGCACCTTTATTGTGTCCCATTTCTTTGGCGCGCTGCTTTGCCTGAGGCAATATGTGGTAACGGTACAAAAGCAGCTGCTTTGCAAGCTCAGGCTGAGTCATTTGGAACAAAGGCAGCACATATATTTCGGTATCCCAAAAATAATGACCCTCATAGCCCTCTCCGCTTAATCCTTTGGCAGAAATATTAGATATTTCATCTTTTCCTACAGACTGCAACAGTTGAAACAATTGGAATCGAATGGCTTCTTGAATATTGTCGCAGCCGTATATCTCAATATCAGAAGCATTCCAAAAACTGTTAAGATACTCTTCCTGCATTGATATTAAATCATCAAATGAATGCTTGCTATATTTGGAATGAATTTCCATAGCCTCTTCATATAAACAACTCGATCTTGTGCCATCTATGAAAATACATTTTTTTTGCAATTTTAAATGTCTTTTACTTTTTGCTTTAGTAGCAATTTTTTGCTCCTCTAAATTATGCTCAAGTGAATAATGACCGCTATCCAAACAAGTAACCTCGTACTCTATCATAGACAAAATTGGAATCTTGGTTGTGATGGTCTCCATTTCACAAAAAACCAAGGTACCTTCTATGGATAACTTGTTTAAGTGTAATAATTTATCATGACCATTTGCTACTCTTGGGTCGTAAGAATCGGAATGATTACGTACATCTGAATCCAAAAAAGAAATAATTTCAATTTCACCATCATAATATATATCTATTTCATAGCACAATATATTCTTGGCAGCAAATGAAGCCATCCTTCTAAAGGCAATTTTTGCTGCCTTACCACTCTTAGTTATATATTTATAGCTCCGTTCCATTAAACCTTTTTGCAAATCAAGCACTCGGAAATAATCTCTGATTTGCGATGCTTTTATAACAACAGTTTCTCCGTCTAACAAAATTAGACTAGTCTGAGTATCCATAACCCTTGGTTGCTTGTCCTTAACTGTTGGAAATCCAGAAGCGCTTTCATCATAAAGTATTGGTACTCTATCATAAAAACCATTTATATAACTTCCTCTTATGGTGTTTGATATTAAATCAGGGGCTTCATCAAAACAACCCCGAACTCCGATATATCCATTTCCAATACTAAAAAGACTTTCTTCCTGCAATAGTCTTTCAGTACTTAAATCATTGCTTTTTAATTGCCACATTTTTTTACTCCTTCACTGCGCCTGAAGTCAAGCCTGATATAATTTGTTTTTGGAATAAAATTACTATAATAAGTGTAGGGATGGTTACCACTATGGTAGCTGCGGTTACTTGTCCCCAAAAAATCTGGAATTGCCCTCTCAAAAATGAAATTGCAACTGTAGCTGTATGGTAGTTGCTATCACTGTTTAAGGTTAAGGAAAGTAAAAACTCATTCCAAACACCGATAAAAGTGATAATGGCTGATGTAAAAATTCCAGGCAAAGCCAAAGGGAGTATTATCTTTATAAACGTTCTCATTTTTGATGCGCCATCAATGCTTGCGGACTCTTCCATCTCCTTAGGTACCTTTGCAAAATGGGTTACCAGTATAAAAATCGCAACAGGTAAGGTAATCATTGAATAAGGTAGAGTAATGAAGTAGGAATTGGTCCACCCAAGCTTTACAAAAGCATTGTATATAGGTCCAATTACAATCATTTGTGGAAACATTGATGTTGCCAATATAACTGAAAGTAATATGTTTTTACCTCTAAACTTAAGTCTCGCTATAGCATACGCACAGAAAGAAGCAACTAAGGTAACATAAATCGTTGTGATTGAAGATATTATAAAGCTATTCTTTAATGAGTTTAGTATATTAGCCTTGAACAAAGCTTGATAATGTTCTATGGTTGAATTATTGGAAAAAACTTTAAGTGCTTCCGATCCCCATATCTCACTTTCTGGCTTAAAGGATGTAAGTCCTACCCATATAAAGGGAAATACTATTATAAGTAGGTAAAGTACAATTATAGCTGCAAATAGTTTTTCTGCTTTTTTATTAACCATGTTATACCTCCTACTCCCCTATTATTTTTACATCTAATATTTTTATATAAGCATAAGAAATAATTCCGACAGCTATTGCCATAATAAGAACCATTGCTGAGCCATATCCAAATCTTGTCTGTGCAAACATCACCTTGTATGCATAAATAGATATGGATTCTGTAGTTCCGCCGGGTCCGCCACCTGTAAGAACCCATATCAAGTCAAATACTCTAAATGCATCCAAGGTTCTAAATAACAAGGCTACAAATATAGATGGCTTCAACAAGGGCAATGTAATATGCTTAAACTGCTTTAGCTTATTGGCACCATCTAAGGATGAGGATTCATACAGCGAGTTGGGTATTACCTGTAGCCCCGCTAGAAGCAGCAAAGCCATATATGGAGTCGTTTTCCATACGTCCGCTGTAATAATAGCCCCAATAGCTGCTTTTGCTGTAAGCAATAAGTCAGTCGGCTGATCAATAATTCCAATTGTTGAAAAAACATTAGCAACTATGCCGCTTGAACCATTGTAAAGGTACGCCCACATTAAAGCTGCAACAGAAGTCGGAATGGCCCAAGGAATCAATGAAATAGTTCTGATAAGCCCTCTTCCCTTCATGGCTTTATTCATTATCAAAGCAAGTAAAAGTCCTAATACTAGCTCAAAGAACACAGATATAACAGTAAAGATCAAGGTTACAGTTAATGTATAAACAACTCGCGTATCTCGTAATATTTGTTTGAAATTATCAAGTCCAATAAAATTGGAGTCAATAATGCTAGTATCTAATTCTGATGCAACAGCTAACATATCTTCTTCTGAATTAAATACATCATCTTTTTCATAGAGCTTGCCAAGGGCTGAATATATATCAGTATTAATTTTCTTTATTGCAGCAATGTTTTCTTCGTTTGTTTCCACTATACCTGATTTGTTTCCCAAAATTGAGTTTATCTCTTGCTGGTAGTTCTTCATATCACCTCTAAGTTGAATGATATATTGGGATGTCTCACTTTTCTGAACTGCACTTTCTTCGATTTCTAAGTAATAATCAATATACTCAAAGGTCTCCTCCGCTAAGGGTATATTATAATTGGAGCTCATATATATTCCTGATTTTTTTTGATCATTTAATTGAAAATCAAAAAATGCATACTTCAAGGATTCTACAATTGGTAATATAGAAAACAACAATATAAGAATAATTGCTGGAATAATCATTATATAAGCTAAATGTCTATCAAAGAATTTAAGTATTTTATTCATAGCATTCTCCTTAAAAAAAGAAGCTTTAGTAAAAATGCTAAAGCTTCTTTTGTTTTAAATCCTCACTTGACTAAATAAATTTCATATTATTTAAGTTTTTCTTCTATAGCTTTTACTGCATCCTCAAGCTTACCATTACCTGACAAATATTCTTGTGCCTTAATCTGAATTATATCAGAAACCTCTGAATAGTTTGCAGCAACAGGTCTAGCTATAGTAGTTTTTAAAGCGTTTTGGAAGCCTGTGTTAGTTAATAATGAGTTAGCAGCTAATACTTCGCTATCACTTAATAAAGCATTGAAGCCAGGCATGTAACTACCAACTGTTGAGTTAATTTTTTGACCCTTTGGTCCTGCTATAAAGGCTAAGAAGTCTTTAGCAGCATCTAAGTTTTTACTATTGGCATTGACGCCTAATATCCATCCGCCGACTGAGCCGCCGTTTGGAAGCGGAGCAAAGCCTAATTGATCAGCCTTTACTGCATATTCGCCGCTAGCTGCCATACCATTCATATAAGGCCAATTTCTTGCAAAAACTGTTTCACCGTTTAAGAAAGCATTATGAGTTTCGCCTTCTGTGTAAGCCAAAATATCCTCTGGTGTCGCCTTTGACTTAACAAATTTGTCCATAGTCTCAAGTCCGCCCTTAATGTCGGTCCAGTTAGCTGTAAATTCATTAACGTTAACTGTTAAACCTTCATATTGCTTTGATTGATAAACATGTCCATATTCTGTGCCTTTTTGCCCCATGTAGCCTTCAGCCATTTTGAGAAGATCATCCCATGTGTATTGTCCAGCTTCAAGCTTCTTAGCGTCCTCTGCTGATACTATGTCTTTTCTGTAATACAAGAATCCTAAATCAGAGAAATATGGTAATGTATAATTTTTACCCTTATATTTGCCTGATGCCATTGATCCTGCATTAAAATCAGTAGGTAACCAGTTATTATCCTTGATTAATGTATCAAGTGGCTCTAAATAGCCTCCTGCTGCAAATTCACCAGCCCATACAACGTCCATAGAAATGACGTCATACTCACCGGACTTGCTGGATAATGAATTGATTAATTGGTCATGCATATTACCAGAATCGTTTGTCATTACAACTGCTTCAACCTGATACTTTTCACTGGAATCATTGTAAGTCTTAACGAGCTGATTAAGTGCATCTGTTGAGTCTGCCTGTACTGCAAATTTAACTGTTACTTTTTCAACAGGAGCTGCTGGTTGAGTAGGCTCAGAGCTATCTGGCGCCACCTTTGGTGTACTTTGACACCCAACTAAGAAAACCATAATTAGGACTAAACCTATTACCAAAAACTTTTTCATGTTTGCCTCCTCCTCAAAATACAATCTATTTATTTGTTGCTTTCATTGACATTATACAATTAAAAATATTAATATAATTATAATATATTAACATTATTTATAAAATATTAATATAAGGGTGGGACGTATGTGAGCCAAAAACTTATTCTTACAAAAATTGAAAAGCATAATAACCATTATATGCATCCATCTTACTACCTCGAAAAGCGTTTATTAAATGAGATGAAACGTGAGCTGAGAGAATCAGCCCACGAAACGCTTCGTTCTGTCAACAAGCTGGAAAGAGCTAGACTGGCAGATACTCCAATACGTTCCATTAAAAACTCATTAATCGCCTCTGCTACACTTTTTACCAGAGCTGCCATCGAAGCCAATGTCCCCCCGGAGGATGCCTTTTCATTATGCGACTTTTGCATTTTGGAAATAGAAAGAATCACAAATATCAAAGTATTGCAGGATTATGAGTATCAGATGCTTGATGATTATATCAATGTAATACACGAAAATAAAATACAAAGCTATAACAATATGACCATAAGAATTATTGAATACATCCATGAAAACATTACCGAAACCATAACCCTTGAAGATCTGGTTAAAAGAGTGAATCTATCAAAGGAATACATATGCTCTATGTTCAAAAAGAATGTAGGCTTAGGCATTATAGAATATATAAACTATAACAAGATAGAAGAGTCCAAATATTTCTTGAAGTATTCTAATATGTCCATCTCAGATATTGCATTCTTATTTAACTTTTGCAGTCCCGGATATTTTTCCAGTGTATTTAAGAAGCAAACCGGACTTACCCCCAGACAATTTAAACATGCTAAATTATAGTATTGCTATAAAAATTATCCCAAAATGAAGTGTAAAAATAAAAATATATATAACCTGAACATTATTAATGAACCGCTTATTTGATTTCCTTTTTACACTTGCCAGATATAAAAATATTATAGCATATGTGCCAGAAGGAGTTATGAAGCTGTGATAGAAGAAAGAGGTTGATTTAATAAGCATCAACCTCTTTCTTTTCTAATGGGTGAAGATTTCTGGCTTTGTTGTAAAAATCTGATTTATGGTATCTACGATCTTGGGCATAAAGCTATCATAAATTTTATATTCTTTATCATCAGCCACTGTCATAGCTTCTCTACAGGTGATCTCTTTTATTTGTTCTTCCAATATTTGAAACAATGGACAAAACATATCACCTCGTCTCTGCTTGTTATCAATATACAAAGCTGAATTTTGACCAATTATAAATCTGAAGATTTTGTTATCATCCTCTATTTCGTTTGCAAAAACTACCATCCCTGCTTCAGGGATAATATAAGCTATAAGCTTATCATTATTGGCGATTGTATTCATTAAATCCATCGCCTTTACCTTGGTATTTTCTTTTAGCTTCGCTAATATTGACATTAGTTCCGCCGGTATTTCTTCAGTTATGATTTCATCACCAAATATAAACGACATATAATCCCTCCTACAAACACTGCAAGGCTTAGTTTATGTTTGTTTCTTAGGTTCCTTTTGATACCGTTGAGAAACAAAATACATAAACTTAGGTTTGCTGTGTTTTTGCATTTATATATATATCATTCCAATAGCCCGTGACTATATGCAGTTAATAAAAAATGCGTCTCACGCCGCACGATTTGACCCTAAGGAACCCTATGGTTCCCTTCGACGGATGCAAGCAAACATCCTGAGCACCCTCCTTTAAGGCTATGGGGATTCTCTCATCGTATCAGAAACTCCATCTTCCTTTACACTAGAATATTCGCCTCATTGAACACTGATTTCCCATATATTCCGTCTTTCACGACAGGTCCCCCATTGTATAGGAAATTATACTTTCCTATACAATAAAAAAAGGAAAGATTAATTTCGATCTATTCCTTCCTAAATTTATCATTTAAATATATATATCTGAAAACTCTATATTAACTTTTTCCACATTGCTAATAGATGTCTTAATATGTGTAGTATCCACATTTTCCACCAAAATAACGGGCAGTTCAATGATAAATTCTGTTCCTTCATGATAATTGCTGTTTATGCTGATGCTTCCACCATGCAGCTCTACAAGTGATTTTACAATAGAAAGACCGATCCCGCTCCCTTCAGCTTTTCGTTTTAGTGAATTATCGACTTGTACAAAGTGGTTAAAAACGCTTTTTTGCATATCAATAGGGATTCCAATTCCAGTATCCTTTACAGATATCAATATCTTCTCTTTTCTTTCATAAATATTAATCTCTATGAAACCGCCTGAGTCAGTAAACTTTATTGCATTTGAAATAAGATTCAGCATAATTCTTTCGATTTTATCAGGATCAAATGCCATAATTTTTTCTTCTATTTCAGTGTCAAAAATCAATTCCAGCTTTTTTAACCTGGCATAGTCTGCTACGGATAGGGTTATATCTTCAACAACCCTGATTATGTCGTAATTTCGAAGCTTAAGCGCTAAATGATTCCCTTCAATCTTATTCAAATCAATCAAGTTATTTATCAAACGCAACAATCTATAGCTGTTTTGTCTAGAAATACCTAAATATTTATTTATCTTAAAATGGAACTCCTCAATGTTTGACTTATCCAGCTTTTCTACAAGCTGGATTGATCCTAAAATAATATTCAAAGGCGTTTTCAACTCATGAGAAATGGTTGTGTAAAATCGTATTTGCTGTTCATTGTGTCTATAGGTTTCCTCTATTAAGCTGCTTATTTGCTTAGACATTTGGTTAAATGCCTGACTCGTTATTTTAAGCTCCTCACAGGCATTAATTTCAATATTTACGTCAAAATCACCCTTACTTACTTGCTCTGCAGCACTTCTTAGCTTTCGTATTGCATTAACCAACTGCTTTCCTAATATGCTTGCAAAAAAGAAAGAAATAAATGCAACCAGTAATAACATCGTGATATCTCTAACCATAACCTTTCTATGGACGCCAGCAAGGTCATCATAAGAAGAGGTCACAATAAATGCCCAGCCAATATCTTTTATGGGGTAGCTTATACCAATACGATCTGTGCCATCAAATTG
>MGOS01000002.1:6438-20444 GCA_001797185.1 Clostridiales bacterium GWB2_37_7 | reverse complement strand
TTTTTATCCAATAATGTATATCTGCTTTTATTACTTGCATTTGTAATGCTAAGTACATCATGGAGCTTACCTACATCAATTATTCCTACTACGGTACCCACCAGCTTGCCTTCTTTTCTTATCGCTCTGGCAGAAGCCAATACCATCTTGCCCTCAACACTTTCGTTATATAAATTTGATATAACCTTGTTCTCTCCTGAAGCAATTCTATTATAGTAATCCTCTTTGATAATATCATTTAATTCTATTTTTTCATCCGTACTGACTAACACCTTGCCTTCAGGAGATATCCATAAATAGCTAAGCATCACTCTATCATACTTAATTCTTGTCTCCATATAGCGCTTTATTTCCTCAGTAGTCATATTGTAATCTGCAGATATGGCAACCCCTAGCCCGTATTCTCCCATCCAGACTCCTTCTAAATAATTCATTAATGACAGGGATATCACTTCTGCAACCTCAAAATTTGCTTCCAATTCTGCTTCAACACTATTCTTATAATTAGAATTAATTCTAAAAATCTGCAGAACAGTCAAGGGGATTATAACTATAAGAATAAGAAATATAAGCTTGGTTCTTATACTATTAATAATCATTTATTCTCCCTATCAAAACTATATAGTTTGTTTCTATAAGCTAAACCTATTTATTCTATATAACTATATAGTACAATAGAGCAATTTTCAATAAAAACTTCAGACATGCTTCAAAGGCAGTTAAGACTATGATAATCAAGTAGGTTTCTATGCCGTACTGAAAAAGAGCTGCTGACCTTTAGTCAGCAGCTCTTTTATAGCATCTCTGCAAATTTATCTGCAAATTCAGCAGTTGTATGAATATCCATGTCAGAAGGTGCAAAGTTAAATCTTAAACCAGATTCAACCACCTTAAATTTCAGGCCCTTCATCCTATCCTCCAGAAGCTTAACAGCTTCGCCGCTCCAGCCGTAGGAACCAAAGGCAGCTGCCAATCTGCCTCTGACGTTGATAGGACAAACTACAGACAATACATCCCATACAGGCTTCAAAGCATCCTGATTGAAGGTTGGAGAACCAATAAGGATCCCATCAGCATTTTCAATCATATCCTTCAAAGCTTCAAGCTTGTATTCTGATAGATCTACCAAATCAACATCTAAGCTTTGGTTTTGTTTTAATTTCTCATATAATACCTCTGCAATGGTTTGAGTATATCCATATGCTGAAACATAGCCTATAAAAACAACCTTCCTGTCACTTTTTTTCAACCTGGGTTGGCTCCATTGCCTATATAAATCCTTATACATGTCAATATCCTTAACAAGCACAGGACCATGGCTGGTGCACACCATTTGGATATCCAAATCCTTTATTTTATCCAAAGCCTTCAATGCATGCTCTTTAAAGGGACTCATAATTACTTCGAAATAATACTTAAATGCATCTAGAAAGTCGTCAGCATCTGTGCTCAAAATCTTGCCATTTTCCATACAATAATGGCAACCTAAAAAATCCCCACTAAACAAAATATCATCTTCTATGCAATATGAAAACAATGTGTCTGGCCAGTGTAAAAATGGTGCAAGTATAAATTTAAAGGTTTTATTCCCTAGCTTTAACTCTTCACCATCTGATACAACCTTGAAGTTCAAGTCCTCATTTAGCATTGCCTTCAGATATATGTATGCTGCTCTTGTACCTATAACTTGTATGTCAGGATATTTGGTAATAATATTTCTAACAGATCCTGAGTGGTCAGGCTCAGTATGATTCGTAATCAAGTAATCCAGTTTTTCTCCTTGCAGCAGACTTTCCAGCTTCTCTAGATATTCACTAGCAAAACGAACCTTTACTGTTTCAATTAGTATGTTCTTTTGTCCCTTAATTAGATATGAGTTATAGGTGGTACCATACTCGGTATTCATTATTATATCAAAAACCCTTAAATCCGGATCCTTCGCACCTACCCAAAATACATTTTCTTTTAGTTTAATTGATTCCATTTTTGCCTCCGATTATTGTTTCTCGAACATGTCCTTTGCTACTCCACAAAGCGGGCATACCCAATCATCTGGGATATCTTCAAAAGCTGTTCCCGCTGCTATACCACTGTCTGGATCTCCTAGCTCCGGATCATAAATATACCCACATACTGTACAAACCCATTTTTCCATTTTAATGTCCTCCTTTAATAATAATTATTATTTGTATACTATGATTATAGTACATAATACTATAATTATCCATATATACATTGTATTTTTGCCAAATTAAAACTTTTAATTCTGACTTTTTTGCAATAAAAAAGCCCCTTACGGGACTTTTTCTATTATATCATAGATTTTAGAACTTTTCCCAATCTCTCAACACCTTCTACAATCTTGTCTTCAGGCATATTTGAGTAGTTAAATCTACCATGATTCTTAAATTGTCCATTTGGGAAGAAAGATTGACCTGGTACAAATGCAACCTTTACTTCAAGTGATTTCTTCATCACCTCTGCTGCATCCATATGCTCAGGGAAGGTCACCCATGTGAATAATCCACCCTGTGGTCTAGTGAAGGAAACCTCTGCAGGGAATTCCTTTTCCATAGTTTGAAGCATTAAATCTCTTCTTTTTCTATAAACATTTATTATGTTTTCAACATGTTCGTCAAGGTCATACATTTCTAAGAATTTGTTTACTTCTCTTTGTGCTATGGTACTACTTTGCAAATCAACACCTTGTTTACAAACGATATACTTTGTCAATATTTCAGGTGCTGCAACAACCCAGCCTATTCTCAAACCTGGACAGAAGGTTTTTGAGAATGTACCCAAATGAATAACTAAGCCCTTTGTATCAAAGCTCTTAATTGCAGGAAGCATTTCCCCTTCAAATCTAAGTTCTCCGTATGGATTGTCTTCTACAACAGGTATATCGTACTTATATGCCAGTTCAAGAAGTCTCTTTCTTCTCTCTAAGCTCATTGTTCTACCTGAAGGGTTTTGGAAATCAGGTATTGTATAAATAAACTTCGTATTCGGGTTTTGCTTTAATGCTTTTTCTAATTCTTCGATAATCATACCGTCTTCGTCCATTGAAATTTCAACGAACTTTGGCATATAAGCCTTAAAAGCATTCAGTGCACCTAAATAACTTGGGCTTTCGCAAATTACTACATCGCCCTCATTGATAAATACTCTTCCAGAAAACTCAAGTCCTTGTTGCGATCCGCTTGTAATTAGAATGTCATTAGGTTGACAATCTACACTTACCTTCTTCATTCTTTGTGCAATTTTTTCTCTTAAAGGTAAATATCCTTCCGTAGTACTGTATTGAAGGGCTGCTCTACCCTCTTCTCTCAATACCCTGATAATTACTTCTTCAAGCTCTTTTACGGGAAATAATTCAGGTGCTGGTAATCCGCCAGCAAATGAAATAATACTTGGTTCTTCTGTAAGCTTTAGTAGTTCTCGAATAGCGGAGCCTTTGATGTTCTCCATTCTAGCAGCAAATTTAATTGCCATGTTATAAAACACCCCCATCTTTATAGCCCGCCATCCTAATCCATTCTCCATCTTTATTTTAACATTTCTTTGAACCATTATTCCACATTTTTTTTTAACTTACCAATATATTTCAAAAAAAAGACTACTATACAGGCACTTGATTTTACTCAAAGCAAAAAAAGTGAGCAATTCAGATGAATTGCCCGCTTCTATATGGCTAATTACCATTTACCCTTTGCTACATGCGTTGCCATTTCTGCCTTAGAAATATTTTTAATTATTGTTGCCTCTTGTAAGGCTTTTTTGAAGGTTACTAAACAACCTGGATCTAAGTTAATATCAATACCTTCCTCAGCTAACATGATAACACTGTCCATCAACTGACATAGCTCCATATGCAGGTCATTTGTTCTTGCAGACTTTGTTATTAATGCCTCCTGCTCCTCAGTCAACTTTACAAACTTATCAGACGTTGCTCCGCATTTCGGGCATTTCTCAGGTGCATCGGCACCATTATGTACGTATCCACATACACCACATTTCCACATTATTTATCTCCCCTTTCTGTTATATTATATACTTAATTATGTATGTTATACTAATTCATTCCATTTGCACTATACTTCGTGCACTCTTCTGTTAGCATGTTCATTTTTGACAGTTTCAAAAGCTTTACATACAAATTTAACTATATAAAACATATATTTTTTTTATATTAAGTATATTCTCTAAAAGAATGGAAATTCCTGCTTAAATTATAATTATTATTAATTAATTTTTATTATTTGAAATGTCTATGAAAACTGAACACTCAAATCAATCAGTGTTATAAGCTCCTCTCTAAAGCTTTATAGTCCTCTACACTAGTACGTTCAGTATTTCAAATATAATATTGGATATTTCAGAAATATTTTCTTTTTATATTAATGCATTGCATAAATGCATTATTTTAATCTGAATGATTATTAAAAAAAAGCAGAAAATAAAATTGTAACTCCATAAAAAAAGTATTTACTTTGGGAGGTAGAAAAATGTTTCATGATAATATGAATAGACAAATGACCAGCTCGAGTAATAAACACGGTGATGCCGATAAAATGCATGCTCATAACCATGCTATAAAGTGTAGTGTTACAAATTGCTATTACAATGATCAACACTACTGTGTGGCTAATGCGATTGAGGTAAATGCTCAAGGTGATGGTCATGCAAATACCAGCGATGGTACAGCATGCTCAACCTTTGTTGACAAATAAATAAACAAAACAAAAAGGCCGCAGATTAAATCTGCGGTCTAACTTTGTTTTATCTCGCTTGCACCATATCCTTTACCTTCATTAGACGAACGCGGTTACCACGCTCGTTTTCATCCAGCTTCATGGTAATGTATTTAACAGTTTCAATCAACTGAGGTATCATTACATATTCTAATGCATTTACTCTTCTTCTGGTTTTTTCAATTTCATTTGCCATCAGCTGACAGCTCTTTTCTACCTGTGCCAACTCGATCAGCTTTTCTGTAACACCTTGAAGAGATTGTATTGCGCTGTCCAGCTCACTGGAGGTATTGGCAAATCCATATGGATATGATGATGCTTTTTCTTCCTCAATATCTGATGTGACCAATTTAAATACTGGAGTATTAACGCTCATGATGTTCTTCATTCCCACTTCCAGATTAATTCTTTGAGTAGGATACATAATAGCTTCCTCCAGCATTTCTGAAGACATTACAGCTCTTGCAATTAGAAAATCCTTAAAGGCAAGTGTAAGTTCCTTTTCCACAGCTTCTCTAACTTCCTTATTCCTCTTTACCATATCGATAAAGCGCTTCATAAGCTCGTCTTGTTTATCCTTTAGAAGCTTGTGTCCTCTTTTTGCTGTTTTAAGTCTTTTCTTAAGAGTGGAGAGCTCCATTCTGGTCGGATTAACATTTAATCTAGCCATGTACTAAGCATCCCCTTTAGGCATATATTTTTCAATATATTCGTCTCTTACTCTCTTCAGCTCAGATTTTGGCAGTATTGAAAGCAGTTCCCAGCCTATAGTGAGTGTTTCCATAATATCTCTATTTTCATTCTCCCCTTGGCTAACGTATCTTCTTTCAAACTCATCTGCAAACTTTGCATACAATTTGTCGGTGTCACTTAGTGCACCTTCTCCAAGTATAACAGCCAATTCCTTCGCTTCTTTACCCCTTGCATAAGCAGCAAAAAGCTGGTTCATTGTGTCTGCATGATCTTCTCTTGTTTTGTTCTTGCCGATACCTTTGTCTTTAAGACGAGATAGGGATGGAAGAACGTCTATTGGAGGCATTACGCCTTTTCTATATAATTCTCTGTTAAGAATGATCTGACCCTCTGTAATATATCCTGTTAAGTCAGGAATTGGATGTGTCTTGTCATCCTCTGGCATTGAAAGAATAGGGATTTGAGTGATTGAACCCTCTCTATCTCTGATTCTTCCCGCTCTCTCGTATAGAGTAGCCAAGTCAGTATATAAGTAACCAGGATAACCTCTTCTTCCAGGAACTTCTTTTCTAGCTGCCGATACTTCACGAAGCGCATCGCAGTAGTTTGTAATATCTGTCATAATAACAAGAACGTGCATTCCTTTTTCATATGCCAGATATTCTGCTGCTGTCAAAGCCATACGTGGTGTTGCTATACGCTCGATCGCTGGGTCATTTGCAAGATTCATGAAAAGAACGGTTCTGTCTATAGCACCAGTCTTTTTGAAATCCTCTATAAAGTAATCTGCTTCTTCAAAGGTAATACCTATTGCTGCAAACACAACCGCGAAGTTGCTGTCTGTACCAAGCACTCTTGCCTGTCTAGCTATTTGAGCAGCTAGCCTGGCATGAGGAAGACCTGATCCGGAAAACACAGGCAGCTTCTGACCTCTAACCAATGTATTCAAGCCGTCTATAGCTGAAATACCCGTTTGAATAAACTCAGAGGGATAATCTCTAGCTGCAGGATTTATAGGGTTGCCTGCAATATCCATTCTTTTATCTGGTATAATTTTAGGTCCTCCATCCTTTGGTCTTCCCAATCCATCGAATACTCTGCCGAGTAAATCCATAGAAACTGGAAGCTCCAAGCTGTGACCTAAGAATCTTATTTTACTTTCTGTAATATTGAGTCCTTGTGAACCTTCAAAAAGCTGTACAAGGGCTTTGTCACCATTTACTTCAAGTACTCTTCCGCGGCGAATTTCTCCGGTTTGCGTCTGAATCTCTACCAATTCATCGTACTTTACACCTTCTACTTGCTCAACAAGCATTAGCGGACCGGCAACTTCTTTTATGGTTTTATACTCTTTAAGCATACTCTACATTCCTCCATTCGTCAGAGTAGAAGCAACTTCTTTTCTGATATCTGCTTCAATATTGTCAAACTCTGCCAGGTTATTTTCAAGTATTAGCTTTGACTTTGCTATTCTTTCTCTGACAGGAAGATTAGTCAAATCTTTAAAGAATGCTCCCTCGCTCAATACCTTTTGTCCTTCATTATGGAACATTAGTATGAGCTTAAGCATTCTAAATTGCTTCTGAATAGATGCATAGGTATCAACATCATGGAAAGCATTTTGATGCAGATAGTCTTCTCTTATAGATCTAGCTGTTTCAAGTGTAAACTTATCCTTTATAGACAATGCATCCAGACCAACCAAACGAACTATTTCCTGAAGCCCTGCCTCTTCCTGTAGTAGTCTAAATGCTTCTATTCTATAATTGCCCCAATCATTTGAAACTTCTTTTGCAAACCAATCTCCTAGTCTATCCTCATATAAGGAATAGCTTTGCAGCCAATTGATTGCTGGGAAGTGTCTTCTATATGCAAGGGCAGCATCCAAGCCCCAGAATACTTTAACGATTCTAAGCGTTGCTTGTGTTACTGGCTCTGACAAGTCACCACCCGGAGGTGAAACGGCACCAACTGCTGTAATTGTGCCTTCTCTATCAGCGCTGCCTGCGCATAGAACTCTACCAGCTCTTTCATAGAACTCTGCCGCCTTTGAACCAAGATATGCAGGATATCCCTCTTCACCAGGCATTTCCTCCAAACGTCCGGACATTTCTCTAAGAGCTTCTGCCCATCTGGATGTTGAGTCCGCCATCAGTGCTACTGAATAGCCCATGTCTCTGAAGTATTCAGCAATTGTTATACCTGTGTATATGGATGCTTCACGAGCAGCAACAGGCATGTCAGAAGTATTTGCTATTAGTACTGTTCTCTTCATCAGAGGCTCACCAGTTTTTGGGTCCTTAAGCTCTGGGAACTCCATCAGAACGTCTGTCATTTCATTTCCACGCTCTCCACAGCCAACATAAACAACGATTTCAGCATCTGCCCACTTTGCAAGCTGGTGCTGAACAACTGTCTTACCGCTTCCGAAAGGACCAGGAATACAAGCTGTACCACCCTTTGCAACAGGGAAGAATGTATCTATAACTCTCTGACCTGTTATCAACGGTTGTGTTGGTGAAAGCTTTTGCTTATAGGGTCTTCCGCGTCTTACTGGCCATTTTTGAAGCATCTGCACTTCTTTAATACCATTGCCTGTATTAATCTTTGCTATTGTATCAACAATAGTATAATCACCAGATTGGATTTCTTCTATTGTTCCTTCTACTCCATAAGGCACCATGATTTTGTGCTCAACTATAGAAGTTTCATTTACAATACCTACGATGTCACCAAATGAAACCTTATCACCTTTTTGAACTTTAGGTACAAAATTCCATTTTCTGCTTTTGTTTAATTTTTCTACGTCTATACCTCTTGTTATATGATCCCCTGCTGCACTCCTTACAACGTCTAGCGGTCTTTGTATACCGTCGAATATTGACTCAATTAGTCCAGGAGCCAACTCAACGCTTAAAGACTCACCTGTTGTGTAAACAGGCTCACCAGGTCCCAGACCGGAGGTTTCTTCATATACCTGAATTGAAGCTCTATCCCCTCTGATTTCAATAATCTCTCCGATAAGTTTTCTATCGCTAACACGCACAACTTCATACATTTGTGCCTCTTGCATACCTTCGGCTATTACAAGGGGTCCAGAACCCTTTATTCCTCTCCCTGCCATAAGTTATCTACCTTCTTTCCCGAATAATATATCTGCACCTATAGCTTTTTCTACTGAATCTCTTACGCCCTTCATACCCAAGCCCAAGGTACCTTGATTGTTTGGTATTAGAATTATTGCCGGTGTTACCGTATCCTTAAAAGCTTCTAGGGTCTCATCCAAATCCTTGGCCAACTGCTCAGTAAGAAATATTACTGCATAGCTTTCCTTGGCCAGCTTATGTATGGTTCTTGAAGCTTCTCTTGCGTCTGTGGTTGGAAACACTGAAATACCTAATGCCTTGAAGCCAAGTATAGAATCCTTATCTCCCACAACGCCAATCTTATACATAAACATCACGTAGCCTTTCTCTTATAATCTCATTGGGTATGTCGTTAATCTTGCCTACCATAATTATCCTGATAATCTTGGCTTCATTTTCCTTAGCCATTAGATATCCTACTATTGGTTCGATACCAAACGCCACATACTTGCCTTTTTTAGCAAACTCAAGTATATAATCATCAATGAGTCTTTCCAATTTTGTAAAGGACCTGGTTTTTGTATAGCTCTCTAAGCCCTCCTGAATTACCTTATAGTAATCAGTAGCCCACAGCTTTTCTGCAATCGTTTCTATTGGCTCGTCAAAATACTTGCTATAGAAATCAAAACCCAGCTTTCCATTTGGAAAAATAACCTTTGTTAAATAATCTCGCCCAAAGCCTATGACTCTTATTCTCAAAAAGCTTCTGATATTGATCATATCAATTTGAGCTGATATAAAGTTTACCAGAAAACTGCTCTTGCTTTGCTTGGCCAAATTGTACATAATCTGATATTGGCTTCTATCCAGTATAAGGTCTATTAATTGAGGATCAGGCGTTTCACATCCATTATCACAGACACCCTTTAAGGCATCAGCTATAATTGGATCAAACTCCCTAAAGTTTCTTTCCTTTACCATTTCCTTTAGCTTTGCTACAGGAATAGAACCTATGTTAAATAGAAGCTCATCATATTCTTCGCCTAACAAGCTGCTTTTTAGAAGTACTTTTAAATTATGAATGTCATACTTTAATAAAAACAAAGTAGCAATTTCCTTCGAAGGTGCTATTTCGCGAAGGAATGCATAAGTTGTCTCAAGCTCATTCAGCAACAGCATTTCATAATCCAAGGCACTGTTCATTTCTGGTGCTGTACATGCATATTCTGTCTCTGTAAGAACCTTTATAACATCCTCAGCATTTTTTGTATCAATCATTCTCTCAATTTTTGATTTATCCAAAAGCTTTGTTTCCAAAGCCCTTATCCTAGTAACCGCATATAAGTATTTATCATCAAACATTAAGGTTTATCCTCCTTCCTTTAGGAATTCCCTCCCCTAAAAGAGTATTTGAGCTACCTTTGGCTCAATCTCATCTCTGTACAATCTAATTAGCGCTTCAAAAGAGTTGTTTACTTCCACTCCCTGATTAATAAGGATAAAACCTCCGGAAATATTAGCTGTCTGATCAGATAGCTTTATGTTTCCATTTTTGCCGGCACTTATTAAAGATTGATTTAAGTTGTCGATAAAACCTTCTGACATTTTAGTTTTTCTATTGCTTGACAATACAAGCTCCTCATTTCCAGTTTCGATAGCATTTAACAGCATGCCGAATATCAACTTTTCATATTCAGCGCCATCCAAAGCACTTAATCTGTTCAGAACTTCAACAAAAACTTCATCAATGATATTTTGCTTTGTCAAAAGCTTGCTTTTTCTCATTTCTAGCTCCACCATGGAGTTGGCAATTCTAACTTTTTCAAAGGAATCATCCATTGCCTTTTTAGCGATAGTCTCGGCTTTTGCATTTGCTTGAAGCTGTGCTTTATTAAGAATTGCTTCTGCTTGCTTTTTGGCTTCTTCTAATATGCAGTTTACTGTGTACTCAGAGTCTTGTAATATTTTCTCTTTTATTTTTTCAACTCCTGCCATCAAAGACACTCCCTTATAACCTTATTCCGTTTAACATTAGGAATGAAGCAAGAAGAGCCAAAACCGCATAGGTTTCAACCATTGCTGCATAAACCATACCTTTTGCAAGTTCTTCTGGTCTCTTTGCAATAATGCTGCATCCAGCTGCTGCTGCTTTACCTTGGTATATAGCTGAAATGAAGCCTACAAGACCTATTGGAATACCAACCATTAAAAACATTAAACCTTGTTGCATTGAGACTTCAACCGCTTCTCCGAACACACCAATTTTAGTCCAGATTAAGAAAGCAATAAGAAGACCATAAATACCTTGTGTGCCAGGAAGAGCTTGTAGTAGAAGTGTTCTACCAAATTTTTCCGGGTCCTCTGTAACAACACCTGCTGCAGCTTGACCAACTATACCAACACCGATTGCTGAACCAATCCCTGCTAAACCAGCAGCAATTGCTGAACCTAAAAATGCAAGATATAGGCCATTAGAATTCATTAAGTCAACTATATTCATCGAAAATTTCCTCCTCAAAATTGTTTATTATTTTAATTTTTATTTTACTTAGTATATTTTGACAATGTTCTAAAAGGTACAAATGGCTTGCCATCACCCTCGAAAAACTTGCCAAAGAACTCAACGTACTGCAAACGACTTGAGTGTACGTAAGCACCTAGCACGTTTATAGCAATATTGAAGGTATGACCAAATATCATAAAGAATACCATCAATATATTTCCAAAGAAACTGCCTCCAAGCATTGATGACATTGCATTAACAACAGTACCTATAACTCCTGTAGCTAATCCAAGTGCGAACAATCTCGAATACGATAACACATCTCCTAAGAATCCAGTTACATTATATAAGCTTAGAACACCATTTATAAGCTTTTTGATTATACCCTTTTCTGATCTGCCTTGGGTTGCGATTAGACCAACTGCTCCTCCAATTGCCATGAACTTTCCAATAACTGCAAATTGCGGAAGCGCCATCATCATAAGCCCAGTCAAAAATATATACCAGAATCCTTGATCAAATAGTGCATCCAGGTATTTACCCACTCTAATATTTTTGTATGCCTGTAGTCCAATTCCAACATAAAGCTGGATAACTCCAAGTATTAAGACAAATATCAGCATTTTTAGAGGATTGTCTAGAGGATTAAACCATAAAGGTCTTAGATTTACACCAAACCATCCACCAAACATAGCACCCCAAATAAATGTAGAAATACCTCCCAAGCACAATAGTCCAAGCATTTTACCCATGCCGCCCTGTGGTTTAAGCACTAACAAAGCGATAGCCGTACTGATAGCTAGTACAATACCATATCCTGCGTCACTCACCATCATACCAAAGAACATGACAAAGAATGGTGCCATTATCAAGTTTGGATCTAAAGCTCGTGAGTTTGGTAAGCTATACTGTTCTGTAATCATTTCTAAAGGTTTTACAATCATCGGGTTGTCAAGCAATACTGGAAATTCTTCATCTTTATCAGGGTCCTCATACTGAATCCAAAACTTATCAGTAATTTCCTCCATTGCTGAAGTCAAAGCAGCAGTTTGCTTTTCTGGAACCCATCCATAAAGCATAAAGCTCTTCTCTGTTTTTGCAAAACTTCTTACAACTGCACTTTTATCTCTTTCATTTGACAGGATATCGTAAGAAACCTTCACAAAATCCTTATGTTCTACAAGCTTTTCGGCCTGTGCTGCAAGTTCTACTTTAACATTGCCCAATTGATCAATATCGCTGTTCAGTTTACTGATATTTTCTGCCGGAGTACCGGTTAAATCACTAAATGTAACCTTTGACCAGCCAAATTGCTTCTGTATAGTGGATATTTTGTCATCTTCGCTCTTATGATAAATCAAGAAAATAAAAGTATTTTCCTTATCTCTGCTAATCTCTTCAATATGCACTTCAGCATCTGAATGATAAACAGCATCTTTAAATTCCTCGACATACTTTGTGAGCAAGTAACCTAGTACTATATTTGCATTACGTGTGTTTTTTAAATTCTCTAGCTCCGCATTCATACTTTTCCATGGTATCAGCTGCTGAATAAGATTACTGATTTTTGTTTCAGCATTCCTTAGCTCAGAAAATTTGGCGTCAATCGATCTACATTGTTCATAAATGTCATCTCTCTTTTGTTTTTCATTAAGATTTTCATTATATTCTTTTTCTGATACCTGTAATTTTTGCTCGAACATTTTCTTTTTTTCTTTATCATATTTAGTAATAAAGTCATAGGCATACTTCACTTGGGAAAGCTCTGCTTCCAGTTGATTTAATTTGTCAATTTCACCGTCTACTAACAAATCTTTAAATTTGATGTCACAGATTTGTTCCTCAAGATTGATTATATGGAGACCTCCAAATTTTTGAAGTCTCTTAACAACCGATTCCTTTTCAGACTGGAGAGCAATTAAGCCAACCTTTTTCATTTTAACTATTGCCATTAATGCTCACAATCCTCTCCATGACCATTTTGACAGCCTCATCAAACTTAAGTTTCGCTTTGTCTCTAATTTCTTCACACAACTTTTGATTCAACTGCCTTTTGACTTCTAACTGCGTATTTGCATCTTTCTCAGCATCTTCTACCAGCTTATTACCTTTAGCAATTTCTTTATTTACCGCTTGTTTGATTGCGTCTTCGGCTTCCCCTTCAGCCTGTAAAATTATGTCCTTTGCCTGCTGATGAGCTGTTTTTATCTTTTCTTCAGCAATGCTCTCGGTGTTTTTGATTTCTTTTATTACTTCCATCGACAAATATCTCACCACCTCTTTCCAATAATAGCCTTAATGGCTTTGAAGAACGAATTAAAAGCTTATTTGTTTTCTATAATAGCTGAAGAATGTACAGAGTTCGTTGCATAATGCAAAATAAATAGATTCGACAAAAAGCCCAGAATTCCTTCTGAGAAATTCAATTCTGCTATGTCATTTATTTCTCAGTTCAACGAATTCAAAAAAGATATCATGTTCATAAGCTTTAATTACTATTCTATAATATATTTGTTAAATAATCTACAATCAAATTACCTTGAACTTATAAATATTGCATAATTATTCTTCATTTCCTACAAAAAAATCTACAATGCTCCGAAATAGGACAAATTTCGCATTTTGGCTTTTTTGCATCACATATGGCTCTGCCATGATATACAAGGTTATTGCTGAATTTTGCCCAATCCTTTTGAGGTACGATCTCCATCAAGTCAATTTCAATTTTTACTGGATCCTCATTGTCCGTAAGCCCAATCCTGTTGGAAAGTCGTTTGCAGTGGGTATCTACTATTATACCTGGTATTCCATATATATTACTTAGTACTACATTTGCTGTCTTGCGCCCCACCCCAGGCAATGCTACCAAAGCCTCCATGTTGTTTGGCACCTTGCCGTCATGCTCCTTTATGAGCTTTTGACAGCAGGCAATGATATTCTTTGCCTTGTTTCTATAGAAGCCTGTAGACTTAA
>MGOS01000002.1:5960-6409 GCA_001797185.1 Clostridiales bacterium GWB2_37_7 | reverse complement strand
TTGGCGAAATCACCTACTAACTTATATTTTCTAAATAAATCTTTTGTAACTATATTTACTCTTTCATCTGTACATTGTGCCGCCAATATAGTTGCTATCAACAGCTGCAAAGGCTCCTGGTAGTCCAAAGAACAGGTCGCTTCAGGATAAGTTTCAAATAAAAGCTTAGAAACCTTCTTAACTTTATTCTTCAGTCCGTCAATATCTCTCATAGTATTCTCCTAATCTAACTGTTTTACATTTTTCTACTATAATGTGCATGTTCCGTAAATACATTTCAAAAAGGCTTCCTCAATACAATAATAATTTAATATAGACCCTCTTTGTATACAACATTATTTTACCAAAACATTTACAATAAATACTATATATGAATTGTCAAATAATATACATTCTCTAATTATTAAAACTTTTAAGTATCGAAAAGTAAAATGAGTAAAACCTTGGTG
>MGOS01000002.1:0-5952 GCA_001797185.1 Clostridiales bacterium GWB2_37_7 | reverse complement strand
AAATTATTGATATAATAAACTGATAACAAAGGCATAATTATGGAGGTCTACGATGAAAAAAAACTGTTTGCTAATAGGCATTAACGCAAAATATATACATACAAATCTCGCAATCAGGTATTTAAAAGCCTATTGCAATAAGCAATATCAAAGTATTGCACTCAAAGAATTCAGTATAAATGATAGCCTGGACAATGTACTAAAGGAAGTATACTGCAAGCATACCCATGTATATGCGTTTTCATGTTATATATGGAACATTGATAGGGTGCTGAAGCTCTGCAGCAACTTAAAAAAGCTTAATCCCGATGCAGTTGTTGTTCTGGGCGGTCCTGAGGTATCCTTTGATGCAGAGACACTTATAACAATGCATAAATATATCGATTATATCATCCGCGGCGAGGGTGAAGAGACATTTTTGGAGCTGTTGCAGCTATTGAAAAGTGATATGCATAACAATGCTGAAATACTGGGTTTAACCTATCGGCTTGGCAATCAAATTGTATCAACACCCGACCGCCCTCTATTGCAAAACTTAGATATCATACCCTTTCCTTATGAGGACATAAAGCAGCTAAGCAACAAAATAATCTATTATGAAACCAGCAGAGGCTGCCCCTTTAACTGTCAATATTGCTTATCCTCTACCTTGCATGGAGTCAGGTATTTCTCTATGGATAGAATCAAGCAAGAGCTTAAGCAATTTATCGACCTTGGAGTCAAGCAGGTAAAGCTAGTGGATAGAACCTTTAACTGTAACAAGCAGCATAGTCTGGAAATTATTAAATACATTATTAAATTACAGAGCAAAACTAATTTCCATTTCGAGATTGGAGCAGACTTGCTGGATGATGAGATAATAGCTGTATTAGCAACAGCTCCAAAGGATATGTTTCAGTTTGAAATAGGCGTACAATCCACCAATCAAATAGCATTGAGAGAAATTAGCAGAGCCATGAATATAGATAAGGTCAAGCAAAATGTATTGTCACTACAGCAGGCGCGCAACAGCCATTTGCATTTGGATTTGATTGCAGGGCTTCCCTTTGAGGATTTCAACAGCTTTGGTCGCTCCTTTGATGAGGTGCATCAGCTGTTGCCTGATATGCTCCAGTTAGGCTTTCTCAAACTGCTGAAAGGCTCCGGCATTAGAAATAGAGCAAAGGAATATGGTATTGAATATAACAGCTTCAATCCCTACGAAGTATTGAAAACCAATTGGATAAGCTATGAGGAGCTAACTAATCTAAAGGAGGTTGAACATTTATTGGAGCTTTTCTACAATTCAGGCAGGTTTAAGAACAGCTTAAGAAATTTATTTATGAATCACTATACTTCCTACTTCCAATTTTATATAGATCTTGCTGATTACTGGCGTAGAAATGCATTGTTTACAGCTTCACAAAGCACCAAAGAACTTTATAATATATTGTACAGCTTTATTGAAAGTAGAAATTTTATGAGTATAACCCTCAACGAGCTAATTAAACTGGATTGGCTGCTCTATTACAACAATGGCAATATGCCGAGCGAGATTAAGCGTTTTGATCACAGCAAGGTAAAAAATGCATTGCAAAGCTATATCAGAAATAGCCCGTCTTTGGTCAGATCATTGTTCCCTAATGAAGAAACAGACAGTAAAACCTTGAGCAAAAGCATTAATTACGAAGTATTTTCAATAAATGTTTTGGATGCACAAAATGATGAACAGGAATATGCAGTTTTTTATACAAAATCAACTAATTACGAAGTGCGTACTTCAATTAAGAAGCTGTCAGAAATATTATGACCTTATCTATATATTTCGTGCTAAACAATTTACATGCACTAAAATAGCACGAAATATTATCCACTGTTTAAAATGCATAGGAACATCAGAATATTCCTTAAACAAATGTTCCGACCATGCATTTCATAAAAGGCTTCCTTAATCTAAAATCCTTTCATAAGAAGCCTTTTTTATAAATCGTGCTATTTTAGTGCGATTTATCTACTCACAAATATAAACCTTCCTGCATAATATGTAATGACAATTTGTTTCGGGAGGTATTGTAATGGGACCTGATATGTATATGCTGAATCCAAAAAAACAAAGTATGAGAAAACTGCTTGACTTAATAAAAGATGCAATGAAAGACGAAAGATATGACAATAAAAAATATAAAATGATGATGGATATGACTGAAAACAAAGAAATTAGAGAAAACATTCGTCATGCCTATGAGGATGAAGCGAAACACTATAGAATGTTTCAGGAAATCTATGAAGATTTAACCGGAGAAGATATTGAAATACCCGTTCCAAAGGTAGAATTGGCAGATCGCTTTGTAGATAATGTCAAGTCCAGTATCCAAGGCGAATTAAAGGCAGTTGAAATGTATAGAGACATAAGAGCCATGTTGACCAGTAAAAAGCATAGAGATATCCTATATGAAATTATAACAGATGAACAAGAGCATGCAACAAGATTTGTATATATCTATGCAATGATAAAATGATTGTGGTTCTGCACTAAGCTGATGCATGATGGTATCAGCTTTTTTATTTGCTGATATATATTCCCCTTCGCTTCCTTACGGGTATATTATAGATATGGTTTACATAACGCCATAACTTACTTATAATTGTATTAAACAAAAAAACATAATAAACCTAAGTCTATAGGAGGTCAAATAGTGAACATATTAATACGGAAGCTCATCTTTAATGAAGCAGACATACATCTCATACTATGGAATGACAAGCCTTGCTTCTTTGTTTCTGAATTATCTAAGGCATTGGACAGTGTAAATAAAGAAGACATCTCAGTTTTCCTTCGCTATCATGGCAGTGCAATCAAAGGAGTAGACTTTGATGTCGTCGGGGGAACAGAAGCCCGAGAATTGAGGAATTGTTTAGAAAACAGCGGTATAAGAAAAAGATTTGTGCATACGATGATTATATATTTTGATGGTCTCCGAAAATACTTTAACCATCGTAAAACTGTAGAATCTAAGGACTTCATCAATTATCTCACAAAAAGCAAGTTATCTCTTGAAGACGATACAGGAGCCGCCCTGGGCATTGTGGTAACAGCTGCTCCATCAGCTACTGCTGCACCAGCTAAAGACAAGCCTGCTATGGATGGAAAAAGACAAGCTGCCCCAAGCTCTGATACTGACAAAAGCAGCTACTCTGACTTCCTCAAACACATAAGCTTCATGGAAGAATTTGTAGATGCCTTTAATAAACTGAATATACCCGCTGATAAATCTATTGCATTTACCAAGAGCATGGCAAAGTTCCTGGAGGACAATGGTATTCAGACTAATGATTTTCTTAAAGAAATAAAAAAATGGATAGTATAACACTACCCAGAACAAAATTACATCCGTTTTTCAAAATGTTTTTATTTTTAATCAAAAGTGTATCTTATTCACATTTTCCTACATCTTCTCTGCACTTCATGGCTGCCTCAGCAAAATCGATGTCATATATCTTTGTATAGAAGTTCAAAAGACAGCCTGCAGTGGTTCTCTGTGCCATATGGAAGGTGTTGTTTGCTATCTTTTCATATTTTTCTTCATAGTTTTTGATCAGAGAATATCTTGTACAAATTTGTATAGCATGTTTTGCATTGTATGGAATATATTTGTATGGGCTATCCAAATAAGTACCTCCACTTACTATGCTATAATGTTCAAAATCATCATGTACCTTGATGACCCATTGTTCATAGCTTCTATGACTCTTCAGCAAATTAATGCTGCCATGCTGCGGTATAGTAGAGTCTTGTATAAGATGAACAGCGGCACCCAAATAAAACATTGCCTTATCATAATCTTCACAATCCCAATGCACCAAAGCATGACAATAATATTTTTCAAAGTTCTGCATCGAGGTCTTGCAGCCGTATAAGCCTTTTTGCGTATAGGGATTATAAAAATGCTCCCTGCTTTTGAAATCCTGATCAGCCCAAACAACGCCTTTATTCAAGCTGTCTTTGTACTTTTCGAAAAACTCGAATTCCTTAGTATATCCATCATTTTTCAATATCTGTAAGGCATTATTGTTTAAAAACACATGAACCTCACATAGTGTCTTAATAAACAGTTTTTTAATTGGTTTTACAAACCAAAGTACTGTTTTAAAGGCTGAACCATATGCTTTTTCTATAACTTCCATAGTCTCAACTCCTATAATTACATCACAACTCGTTTTACATACTAATAATACTAATTGATAGTAACAGCTTAACGCTTTTACATTGAAAAATCTAAATTTCCCTTAACCGAGTATAATATTAATGTATTTTATAATGGACTTCATCAAATTGAATACTATTAATATAAATTTTATTTTACTATACCACTTCTATTAGTTTATGTTTTTTTATGATATATATGATTTGCTTGTGTCTATTATACCATGGGTAATTATAATCGTCTTTACATTATTTTTCATAATAGGTATAATTATTTATATAGGTATTCTATATTCATGTAATTTTATATATATGAAATGTATGAATATAATTTCGTCTGTGAGGTGTAAAATATGAAAGATCCTAGAATGAACAAATTAGCAAAAAATATCCTTACCTATTCAGTTAAGCTTCAACCCGGTGAAAATGTACTTATTGAACTGAATGATGATGGTGAAGAGCTTGCAGCAGAGCTTATTAAAGAAGCTTACAAGCTTGGCGGGAATCCTTTCCTCAGCGTAAAAAAAAGAGCACTTACTAGACAATTATTAATGAATTGTAATGAAGAACAAATGGCAAATATTGCAGAGTTCGAAAAAAAGAGAATGAATGAAATGCAAGCCTACATAGCGCTTGCCGGTCCAATGAATACTTCTGTATATTCTGATGTTCCTGCAGACAAAATGGCTATATATCAAAAATACATCGTAAAGTGTGTTCATTATGAAGTTAGGGTTCCAAAAACAAAATGGGTGATTTTAAAATATCCAAATGCAGCCTTTGCTCAAATGGCAAACATGAGTACAGAAAAGTTTGAAGACTTCTACTTTGATGTATGCACATTAGACTATAACAAAATGTCCGAGGCAATGGATGCTTTGGTCGAAGTTATGGAAAAGACTGATAAAGTGAGAATCACAGGAGTTGGTACTGACCTAACTTTCTCCATCAAGAATATGCCAGCAATCAAATGTGCAGGAGAGTTAAATATTCCAGACGGCGAGGTTTTTTCAGCTCCAATTAAAGATTCCGTTAACGGCTACATAACCTACAATACACCTGCAGAATATCAAGGCTTTACTTATGAGAATATTAGACTTGAGTTCCAGGAAGGCAAGATTGTAAAAGCTACAGCCAATGATACCGAAAGAATCAATCATGTATTCAACACAGACGAAGGTGCAAGATATGTTGGAGAATTTGCTCTGGGCGTAAACCCATTCATTACAAAACCTATGAAAGATACCTTATTCGATGAAAAAATCATGGGCAGTATACACTTTACGCCAGGCAGCTCTTATACAAATTGTGACAATGGCAACAAATCCGCTATTCACTGGGATTTGGTTTATATCCAGACTCCGGAGTTTGGTGGCGGTGAGATATGGTTTGATGACACACTAATCAGAAAAAATGGGATGTTTGTATTAGATTCCTTAAAAGTATTAAATCCCGAAAACCTAAAGTAACTATAATCTAGGAGGTTGAGACGATGAAAGATCCAAGAATAGAAATAATGGCCAAGAACCTATTACATTATTCTGTTAATTTGCAGTCCGGTGAAAATATTCTTATAGAATTGCAAGATGATGGTGAGGATTTAGCTGCTGCACTTATAAAAGAAGCTTATGCTATAGGTGCAAACCCTTATCTGACAGTAAAAAACAGAGCTTTAATGCGTGAATTGCTGCGAGGCTGCAATGAGAAGCAAATTGCACTAGTTGCAGAGGTTGAAGCTGAAAGAATGAGAAACATGCAAGCTTACATAG
>MGOS01000001.1:31759-32190 GCA_001797185.1 Clostridiales bacterium GWB2_37_7 | reverse complement strand
CGAGAATAAAAACTCCAAGAATTTTTATTTATTGAATTTTAAATAATGGTGGGAACAACAGGGATCGAACCTGTGACCCCCTGCTTGTAAGGCAGGTGCTCTCCCAGCTGAGCTATGCTCCCATAAATGGTGACCCATAGGGGGTTCGAACCCCTGTAGCCGCCGTGAAAGGGCGGTGTCTTAACCACTTGACCAATGGGCCGTATTTAATTATAATGGTCGGGGTGACAGGACTTGAACCTGCGGCCCCATGGTCCCAAACCACGTGCGCTACCAATCTGCGCTACACCCCGACGGCTTTTTTATTATAACTTAATTATATTATAGTTTCAATGCCCATTTCGAGCCAAATTCGTTCAAATATGAAGAATAAATCATCTATAATATATTATTCTCTATTTTAATACATCTTATGCGTTCTTTTATGTAAA
>MGOS01000001.1:25962-31752 GCA_001797185.1 Clostridiales bacterium GWB2_37_7 | reverse complement strand
AATCAAAATTAATAGTTTATACATAGACTAGTATTTTAGCAGGTTCACATAATCTAGTACCCGAGAAATCTAATACTATTTCTCATTATTTCCCATATAATTATGTAAATAACCACTTCAAAGTCTTTCATTATTTATTTATTCTTTTATCTCTCTCTATAACTTATTAGCATAATCGAAGGCAATAGTTGTAATAATTATTTATTTTGCTCTATATACATTAAAAAAGCTTATATTTTATCGTTGCATTATTTTTAAGCTTTATGCATATCTATCAAATACCTTATGAAAATTTATTAACCGTAAAAAGTATTTTCTTGCTTCAATGTCAAAACCATAGTGCGATTTATCTAGACAATTAGAGGGAGGGTTAAGCTTGACAGAGCCATTCAATTTATCCCAAGACTTCGATGTTGAAGATCCCATAAAATGCATTCGGACTTTTTATCATATGGAAGACAGTGTTTTTTTAGTATCTAACTTTTTGAGGAACAATATTGATGGCAAGTGTTTATTGCTATGCATCGGCACAGACAGATACATAGGAGACTGTTTGGGACCATTAGTAGGAACAATGCTGGAGAAAATGAAGATACGGCAGCCTGTCTTTGGCACCTTGGAGAATCCAATTCATGCAGTGAATCTTAAAAAACAGCTTACATATATTGAATACACCTATCCTAATCATAAAATAATAGCCTTGGATGCCTGCCTGGGTTCCGAGGAAAATATCGGCTGCATACAGCTAAAGCATGGAAGTCTGTATCCAGGAAAAGGCGTAGGCAAAAAACTACCTGCAACGGGAGATATATCCATTGTTGGGATCGTTGACTCCTGTGATCATGAGGAATTTTTCTTTCTCCATAATACTAGATTAAATTTAATTATGAAAATGGCAGATACCATCGCAAAAGGAATTGCAGAAGGTCTGCGTTAGGCGAGGTGTTTTGTGGTCACAATACCCTATAAACAACGAAATTGGCTGTCACACTGTGACAGCCAATTAATTATTTATTTTCGATTATTGCAAACATAAGCTCTCCAGAGGCTGCTAATTCATCACCTACATAGGCTTCTGCCTTTGCCTTGCCGATGCCTCTTTTGAAAGCCAGCATCTCTACTTCCATTCTCAAGACATCACCCGGCACAACCTGTCTTCTAAAACGCAGGTTGTCGATGCCCGTGAATACGCCAAGCTTACCTTTGTTTTGTTCCATACCCAATATAGAAACAGCTCCCACCTGAGCCATAGCTTCTACGATAAGTACTCCCGGCATTATTGGGTTGCCCGGAAAGTGTCCTTGGAAGAAGGGCTCATTTACCGTTACATTCTTTATTCCGATGGCTCTTTTGCCATACTCTATTTCGGTAATCTTATCAACTAGCAAAAATGGGTACCTATGTGGTATTATTTTTTGAATATCAATATTGCTTAGCATTTTATCCCTCGCTTTTATTTATCAAATTCTTGGATAACTGTTTGAATATTATCTGAGCCAAACCTAAACCGCTGCCCTTTGTCGCTTCCTCTGCATATTTCTCAAAAAGCATATCCTTGAAGGTTTCTTCTCCCATGCCACCATCTGTCAGACCTGATTTTGGAACTGTGTTCTGCATTTGCTTGAACATCATGTTTACAAATACTGCTTCAAGGTTTTTGCTGGCCTCCATAAGCTTTTTTTCATCCTTTTCTTCTTGTGCCTGCTTGAGTATTTCTTCAAAATCATTTTGTTGTGATTTGGACTGGCTGGCTTTGAGATTTATATCTATATTATTATTTATTCCACTTATTGAAGAAACCATGCCTTCACCTCACATACTGAATATTTAGTGCATTTTAGTTAGTATTATCTTCTTAGATTATTTGCCATACCTAGCATTTCATCTGCTGTTTGTATTGATTTGGAGTTAATCTCATAGGCTCTTTGCGCTTGTATAAGCTTAACCATTTCCTCAACTACCTGAACGTTGGAGGATTCTAAATATCCTTGAAGCACCCCGCCTCCAGAGCCATCTTCCGTTGTGTCAAAAGCCTCTCCGCTGGCCAAGGAGGTTTTGAATAGGTTTTTGCCTACACTTTCTAATCCTGCAGGATTAACAAAGGTGGAAATTGATAAGCTTCCTATTTCTTCAAAAGTGCCGTCTGTTCTTTTTATCGTTATCAGACCACTCTCATCAATTATAACATCTTCTACGTTGGAACCCAAGTCTATATCTCCGTTTGTGCCTTGTACAAAATACCCTTCAGCTGTAGTCAGCTTCATATTTTCTCCGTCAACTGAAATTTTGAAGCTGCCGTCCTTTGTATACATTTCTTCTCCCTTTGGCCCTGCAACCTTGAAAAATCCGGCACCGTCTATTGCCAAATCATAAGGATTGCTTGTATTATCCAGGTTGCCTTGAGTAAAAAACTTTGTAGTTGCGGATACCTTTACTCCGTGACCTACCTGTAAATTTACAGGCTTGCCCTGTCCATCCTTCACCGTGCTTTTTTCAATTGTCTCATAAAGCAGGTCCTTAAACTCTATTCTTGTTTTCTTATAACCTATGGAATTCACATTGGCTATATTATTTGAAATTGTATCTACATTTAACTGCTGTGCCATCATACCAGTGCTTGCAGTCCAAAGTGCTCTCATCATAATAGTTTACCTCCAACCTTTATTTATCTATACTCTGCCAATTTCATTTACTGATTTGCCCAATAACTCGTCATGAGTCTTTATTACCTTTTGGTTCGCTTCATAGGAACGAAGCATTGTTATCATTTCTACCATTTGCTTAACAGAATTTACATTGGAAGCCTCTAAACTGCCTTGAAGTATCAAACCATCAGCTTCCTTTATGTTTGTTGAATCACCGCTGGCATCCAAAAACAAACCGTCACCTTCCTTTTGAAGCAGCTTGTAGTCGTTGAAATCCATCATTTTCAAAGTATCTATTTCAATTCCATCACTGAAAATCTGTCCGTTTTCATTTATAATGACATTGTTGCCCTCTACTTGTATAGGACCATTTTGACCCTGTACCATATAGCCTTCCTTTGTTGTAATATAACCTTCACTATTAAGAGTAAACTCTCCATTTCGTGTATATCTCTCACCCCCGGGTGCTTCTACCACGAAAAAGCCTTTGCCTTGAAAAGCCAAATCCAATGGATTGCCACTGGAGCTAAGGGAGCCTTGCTCAAAATTTGTAAATACTTGATCTACATGGACACCATAGCTCACTTTACCGATATATCCTATTTTACTGCCTGAAGGTGCTTTGGCTGTCAAGTCCTTGGAGTCAGTCCCGCCAATTCTCTTCATCAATACTTCAGGGAAGCTTTCGGTAATCATCGTGTCCTTTTTGTAGCCGCTGGTGTTTACATTCGCTATATTATTGGCTATTACATCTATTCTTTTGTTTTCCGATATTGCTGAAGATGCAGCTATATATAAACCTCTTATCATTTCAATTACCTACCCGTTTATTAGTTTCAGTATATTCATCGGCAGGTTATTGAATAAACTTTAAAATAAATTTTAAAATTCGGGTCGCTGTGGGCAGCGACACCCTACAAAAATAATAGGGTTAACATTCAAGTTAACCCTACTGATTATTACATTCTTCTGTCTGAATTTACATCTGTTTGGATAAGTATATCAAAGTTGTCCAAAGATTTGCCAGTGCCAATCGCTACACAGGATACCGCATCCTCTGCAATATATACAGGAATATTCGTTCTCTTGGAAATCAACTTGTCTAGGCCATGCAGCAAGGAACCACCACCTGTCATAACAATGCCTCTGTCACTTATATCTGCAGATAGCTCCGGCGGTGTTCTTTCCAATACCGAATGCACAGCATCCGCTATAGCAGATACAGGCTCTACCAACGCTTCGAGCATTTCCTCCGAGCTAATCTCTATGGTTTTTGGAAGTCCTGAAATAAGGTTTCTTCCTCTAACCTCCATTTTTACCTGCTCCTCTCTGGGAAAAGCAGTACCGATATTTATCTTTAGCTCTTCGGCTGTTCTCTCACCAATCATAACATTGTGCTTTTTCCTCATGTATCTGACGATTGCTTCGTCAAATTTGTCTCCCGCAACCTTTATAGAAGTGGAAACAACTATGCCGCCCAGGGAAATAACTGCAATGTCCGCAGTGCCCCCGCCAATGTCTATTACCATATTTCCGCTGGCTTTTTCAATGTCCAATCCTGCTCCAATGGCAGCAGCTATAGGCTCTTCTATCAGCTGTGTATTTCTTGCACCAGCGTTATTGGCAGCATCCTTAACTGCTCTTTTTTCAACCTCTGTAACGCCGCTAGGGACGCATACAATCATTCTTGGTTTAAATAATCTTCTTCTACCTACCGCTTTGTCTATAAAATATCTCAGCATCTTTTCAGTAACTTCATAGTCTGAGATTACACCCTCTCTTAAAGGCCTAATCGCAACTATATTACCAGGAGTTCTGCCCAACATCATTCTAGCTTCTTCACCCACTGCCAAGATCTTATTTGTATTTCTGTCTATTGCAACCACTGAAGGTTCTTGCAGTACAATCCCTCTGCCCTTAATATATACCAAGACACTAGCAGTACCTAAGTCAATACCAATATCTTGTCCACCAAAACCGAACATAAAACAACCTCCATTAATATAGTATGTTATCCATCTTATCTAATATATATAATCAAAATAATCATAGTTAAACAATTACTCATTCTACAAAAATCTTTAAATTCCTTTTTTTTTCTTATAGAGTTTGCAAAAATCAAGTTAATACTCACAAACCAACAATATAAATCGCACTAAAGTTTTTACATTGGTAAATAGGTACTTTGTACGATTTATAAACAGTGGATAATATTTCGTGCTATTTTAGTGAATGTAAATTGTTTAGCACGAAATATATAGATATGCAAAAAATATATTAGCCGGTACTTTTATAAGCATACCGGCCCTTTAGAAAAACTTATGTAATTTTATAAGCTTACAGTTTGGTATTTTATCTTTGTCGCTCTTCCGCCTCTGATGTGCCGCTCTGCCTTATTCTGATCCATAATTTCCTTTACTTGCATAGCAACGCTTGGATTTATTCTAGGCAGTCTTTCGGTAACATCCTTGTGCACGGTAGACTTGGATACTCCGAATATTCTTGCTGCATCTCTTACCGTAGTTTTGCTGCTTATGATATATTTCGCTATTTCCAACGCTCTTTCTTCAATGTAATCCTTCAATTACTACAACCCCCTTATTGGTGTCTTTTTACATTAATATGCAAATTTTTTTCAATTAGAACATAAACACATTGGATTATATTAGTTGATTTTCTTGGGCAGATAATTCTTAGGATCGATATTCTGCTTATCTCTTATAAGCTCAAAGTGCAAATGGGGTTCTTCTGCGATTTCACTCAAAGCAGTTTTTCCTACGCCGCTTATGACATCACCCTTTTTCACTTTTTGACCTTTGGTTACTAAATCTAATGTCGAGAGATTGCTATATCTTGTAAATACGCCATCACCATGATCCAGAACTATTGTGAGTCCCCACTGTGCATCATTTGTTGTTTCCGACACAGTACCATCCAAGGCTGCTCTTACAGGACTGCCCTCTTCTGCCTTCAAATCCAAACCAGGATGTGTTATCCAGCTATCTATTGTTTTGGAATATGTAAGCTCAGTATCGGAAAAATCATTTGATATATTTCCGAATACAGGTAGAATCATGGTATCTATGTCAACCGGTTCTACCTTGGCAGCAGGTATGCTCTTTAAATCATCCTTCTTAGCTGTGGG
>MGOS01000001.1:20039-25944 GCA_001797185.1 Clostridiales bacterium GWB2_37_7 | reverse complement strand
CCGCCTTCTTCTGTTCTATTTTCAATTATTTGAACGCCAACATCATCTTGCTCTTCCAAAAGCTTATCCAACTCATTTAATTGATTCTCAAAGTCGAGCTCCGCCATTTTGCTGCCAATATAATTGTTATATTGCCAAACCCCTCCTGCCAATAGCAGGGCTATAATTATCAGAGAAACAAAATAAATATTTCTACGATTTCTAAATAAATCATTGAATTTCATGTACTACACCTCCACCTGTATTATTTCCAGCAATTCATAAAATAATACAAGAACAGGCAATTATTTTATATATATTTGTTAATATTTATCCCATTGCATCATTTTGCAGCTTTGAAGGTGTTATTGAAGTTTGCTTGTGTCAGTTCCTCCAAATTTACAATTTCTACCCCCTGGTAGTAGTGTTTTATAATCTCTTTGTAATTAGAGCCATTCTTTGCCATCCCGTCAGCCCCATACTGACTCAATCCCACGCCATGGCCATTGCCTAACACTGTAAACTGCATGGTATTCCCATCATAACTGATGCTAAAATTAGAGGAATTAAGCCCCAAGGCCCCTCGTACAGCACTTCCGCTAATGACCTCTCCACCTATCTCTATTCTTGTTATTCTGCCGCCTTCGCTTCTATCCAATATCTTAATCTGATTTTTGATATTCTTGCTGCTCAGCTTTATTCCATTATTCAGCTTCTTCATAGCTGCGATAAAGTCATCTACCTCAATTTTTCGATTTGTGACCAGCTTTGGAGAATCATCTTCGTACTCACTTATTACGCTTCGCAGATATGGCACCTTGTTGGACCAAATCTCTTCTGAATTTTCTGTTTTGCCACCGCTGGTAGAGTGGAAGACAGCTTGTATAAGTGTGTTGTCGTATACGATTACTTCACCTTTGGTTTCTAATACCGCTTGTGCATATTTTTCATAGTTATACGTAATAGATTTCGGATCTTTATATGCCTGGCTGTGATTAAAATCTGTACAAATATCGGCGTTGGGGTGTTTGTCACATCCTGCACCACCAAAGGCTTTTGCTTTCATTAAGGTATAGGTTCTTGCCGCTAGTGCTTGTGCCTTGAGCGCCTCCATTTGAAATGTCGAAGGCATCTCCGCAGCCAGCACACCCAAAATATACTCTTCCAAATCCATTTCCTGAAGCTGATTCTTCTCCACATTAAAAACTGATATCTTAACAGAGTCAAAATCCTCCACTTTTTTGACCTCAGGCTCTTCCCTTTGACATCCCTTCAATATTATTAAAGGCAAAGCAAATATGATAAAAACAAATGCAAATATTACCACCAAAGCTCTTCTCAAATAAATCCCCTCTTCCTATGGCGTTTCAAAACATCTATATACAATTGTATTTAAGCAGCTAGAGATATATGACTGTATGATTGTGTTACTTCTTGTCGAACGAATTATTGATAAAGAGCTGAAAAAAAGGCTTATTCCTGTCGATATTTATTAAATAAAGCAAGTATAAAAAAGATATTTAGTGAATATCTGATGGAACCTTCTAAATTATGCTGTATCTTAAATGCAAGGAGGGGTTATATGAAAAAGCGTTTGAAGAAAAGAATTGAAATAATGAAGGAAAAGCTTTATAAGCTTATTGATTTATATGGTACCCAAAACAACGAGGTGCTTAAGTGCAGCCAGGAATTGGACATACTTATATATAACGCCTATACAATGACAAAGAGCAAATAGCCATGCTATTTGCTCTTTGTCATTGTATAGGCGTCACAACAGTTAGTCCTGCCGATTAATTTTTGCACCTAACTTACGCATTTTTTTCTCTATATTTATATAGCCTCTATCTATATGATAAACCTCAGATATTTCTGTAGGACCTTCTGCACAAAGAGCAGAAATCAAAAGGGCAGCTCCCGCTCTTAAATCTGTAGCCTTTACCTTAGCTCCGCTTAGTTTTTCCACACCTTCTACGATGGCACTTCGACCATCCACTTTTATCTTGGCACCCATCAATTTTAGCTCGCTTATGTGCATGAATCTATTTTCAAATACTGTTTCTGTTACTACACTTGTGCCTTTGGAAACACACATGGCACTCATCATTGGTGATTGCATATCCGTAGGAAAACCTGGATAGGGCATGGTTTTTATATCCACCGACTGAAGCCGCCCCGTTGCCTTTACCCGAATGGCTTTTTCAAATTCATAGACCTCGGCACCCATTTCTTTTAGTTTTGCAGTGATAGGCTTTACGTGTTCAGGAACAACGCCATCTATCAGTACATCACCTCTGGTCGCTGCCGCCGCCATCATAAAGGTGCCGGCTTCTATTCTATCCGGTATTGCTGTATGTGTTGTCCCCTTGAGATATTTTACACCTTCGATTCTTATGGTGTCAGTACCTGCTCCCTTTATTACAGCTCCCATCTTGCTTAAAAAGTTTGATAGATCTACTATCTCCGGCTCTTCTGCTGCATTTTCTATAATCGTCATACCCTCTGCCAAACAGGCAGCCATCATAATATTCTCTGTAGCTCCTACACTGGGGAAATCCAAATAAATGCTATTTCCCTTAAGTTTATCTGCATGAGCCTCTATGTATCCATGACCTAAGGTAATATTTGCACCCATTGCGGCAAAGCCCTTCAGATGTAAATCGATAGGTCTTGAGCCTATGGCGCAGCCTCCGGGAAGGGATATTCTGATCTTGCCAAACCTGGCTAGCATAGGCCCCATAATCAAGAAGGAAGCTCTCATCTTTCTGATGAGCTCATAGGACGTTTCAGTGCTTGTTATATTATAAGCAGCAATCTCCAGTACATTATCATTGCTCATACGAACCTCTGCACCCAAAGAATTTACCACTTCGACCATTACCTTTACATCCTCTAAGGTCGCAATATCCTCCAGTATGCATTTATCCTCCGACAATAATGACGCTGCGATAATAGGAAGAATTGCATTCTTGGCACAGCTGATATTTACAGTACCTTGAAGCTGGCAAGGGTTTTCTACAATTAAAGTTGACAATTTCGTTCCTCCTGTTAAGACATTACAAATAAAAATTCCATGCAGGCATCTTCAAGAAAACAACCAATCAGATGCCTAACCTAATACTCTACGTGTATCAATGGTGAACCGATCCAAATATAAGTCTTGTCATCATAGGAACTATAGCGCATAGCAATTTGCATATTTACCTTCTTATTATTTGACAAAACAAAGTCGTTTATGTTCCCACTAAAGGCAGAAATGCTTTTGACCTGGTCGTTTTGCAAGCCCTCTACCTCTTTTGCTTTGACAGAGCTCATGGCATCAGCGATCTTACTACGCATTTCATTTTCTGTAAGCTTGCCATTGTATACTCCAATAACAACGCTGCTTATCTTTGGGGTTATACTTTTTGCTGCAAAATATTGTTCAAGCTTTTGCCGTTCTGCAAAAAGTTCTTTGCCGCTATTGTTAATGGATACATCCATCAACACATAGGTTTCTCCACCTTTTTCTCTTTTTACAGACTCCACAGTTATATTATAGTATTTGCTTCCCGTACTTGCATTAAGCGTTTGCTTATTCATACGATCACTTGCTTCTTTAACAATATTGACAGTTGACTTATCCGGATCAATAATTGTCAATACCGCATCAAGTTCTGCTGCAATCTGTTCCTCTGTCAAAAAGCTATCGTTGATCTTGGACCACGCGCTTATCGTACTCTCCATTATCTGAGCCTTTGTGCTTCCTATACTCTTTACAAGTGAGTCCTCAATGGACGTTTGTTCTCTTACAAATCCAAATCTATTGATTGTAATAATTGCGATGCTTAAAGCAAAAGAAAAAAACAGCAAAGCGATATATCTATTTCGCATAATACCCCTCCTCACATAATTTTTCGCAACATATAGTTCGTTTAAATTATTGCCGAGGTATTATTTTTTATACAAAAATTTGTTTGTGAATGTGTTTTCGGGTCGGCATGGAAACCGATAAAAAAAGAGCGGGTATTACTCATCTACTGTTGCATCTAGGTAATATCTAGAGATTGACAAAATAAAAGCTCATGGAGAGTTGAGAAATACTTTCCGTGAGCTTCTTAATTTGGCTTAATTCAGTATAACTGGATTCCGATTCCTATAAATATGGACATAGCTATCCCTTTAATTAATCCTTAAATTTTTAAATTTTCTCAGTGCCTAAGGAGATTGTCCCAAGAATTCATAAATTGTACTATCTACGTATTCAAGCATATTAGTACAAATTATCCGTGTAATTGTCAGCATAGTTAATAATGAATTTATATCCTTTTTTAAGATATATATCAATAAATAGGCTATAAGTGCCGTATACACTTGAATTTTCACAGCATTCTCGTTATGACCAATCCACTTCTTGATCCTCATATTTTGCTTTAGCCACTTGAAAAAAACTTCTATGTCCCACCTGCGTCTATATAATTCCATGATCTCTTCCGCTGACATATCAAATATGTTTGTTATGAATGTAATGGGATTCTCATCCTTATCAAAAATCATGATTTCTCTATACTCATAGCGTGTTCTATTCTGACTGGATGTTGATCCTAGAATGATTTTGGTATCATATATATCTTTTTCTAAGTTCACAGAAAGAACTTTTTCCTCAGTCATTGTAGCATAGTCTAGGCTTCTTGTTACAAAACGTATCTTTTGTTTGGTTAGGCTATCATACCATTTGTAATCGTAATATCCTCTATCGAATACATAGATTGCAGATGTATCTTCAAAGAAACCTTCAATACATTTACGATCATTTTCTGTCCCCTTCACAATCTGTACTCTTTCTGGAAACTCACCGTTAAAGAGCGTGCTGATTTTAATTGCGGATTTGTTCTCTTCAAACTTCAGTGAAGGTGCTAGTTTAGCTGCAATATTGATTATTGTAGAATCAATTCTTTTGATTGTGCTAATTTCACTGCCGCATCGAGACTGCTTAGATTTTCTAGCAGCTACTTGAACCAGAAAGTAAAAGATATCTTCAAAGATGCGATAGTCCCTGGAAGCGTTTTTTCTGGAGAACTGCGAAACAGAAGGCACATTTAGAATCCTTCTCAGCTTGGTATTGTTAGAAACATTCGTTTGCAAGTCTCGCAATCCATTGTTTCCCTTTAAATTAAAATATATCATAGAAAGCAAGTGTGAACGTGTGTCAAAGTGCTGTGTACGATAGTCTCCGGCATACTTTTTAACATAATTACGCAATAGATTTCCATCAATTACTTCTGTTATTTTTGAGAAAACTAATCTATCATTATATCTAGACATAAAAAAGAACCTCCTTTGGTGTGATTTCTCATCAAAATCATTAAACCAAATTGAGGTTCTTTTTTCATTGCAATAATTTTACCATGTCAACTGTTACATATTTCTTTAATGCAACAGTAGAAGGTATTACTCCGCTCATGGTTTATCTATACATCCATCACCTTTAGGTCTTCCGCAATAATAAGTTCTGCTTCCGTTGCACTTATTACTTCTTCTATCGTTGTCTCCGGGGCTATTTCCATCAAAACCAGCCCCTGTGGTGTAACCTTCATAACTCCCATTTCCGTAACAATCATGTCAACCTCTCCAGCTGCTGTCAGCGGAAGGCTGCACTGCTTCAGTATCTTGGCTTCACCCTTTGCCGTATGCTCCATGGCTACGATAACACGTTTGGCACCTACCACCAAATCCATTGCTCCACCCATCCCAGGCACCATCTTCCCTGGTATCATCCAGTTGGCAAGGTTGCCCTTTTGGTCAACCTGCAGCGCACCTAGAACTGTCATATCCAGATGGCCACCTCTTATTATAGTAAAAGACATAGCGCTGTCAAAGTAAGCCGCTCCCAATACGTGTGTTGCAGGCTGCGACCCCGCATTTACTATATCCTTATCTTCAGCTC
>MGOS01000001.1:0-20011 GCA_001797185.1 Clostridiales bacterium GWB2_37_7 | reverse complement strand
TAACAACCTGTGTGGGCAATCCTATCCCTAAGTTAACCAAATCCCCATCCTTAAGCTCTTTGGCTACTCTTTTGACAATCACTTCACGCTTTCTATCCTTATCTTGAATCACAAGGCTCACTCCTTCTTATCAAATTATGCAGCTATTCTACAATTACATCTACAAATATTGACGGTGTCATAACATCAGAGGGATCAATCTCCCCGACTTCTACAAGCTTTTCTGCTTCAATAATAACCCTATCAGCTGCAGTAGCCATCAGTGTATTGAAGTTTCGCGATGACTTGCTGTAATAAGCATTTCCCTTTTTATCTACTATGCTGCCCTTAATAAGTGCAACATCAGCCTTTAGCGCTAGCTCCAGCAAATAATCCTTGCCGTCAATTGTCAGCTTTTGCTTGCCCTGCTCTACAATCGTTCCTATTCCGGTTGGAGTAAGTACACCACCAAGCCCTGCTCCTGCTGCTCTAACTCTTTCAGCAAGCGTTCCTTGAGGCACAAGTTCTACTTCCAGCTCTCCAGCGTTCATCTGTCTTCCTGACTCTGGATTGGTGCCTATGTGGGATGTAATAACCTTACTTACATTTTTGTTTACTACCCATTTGCCAACACCCCTGTCAGGAAAAGCAGTATCATTGCAGATTAGTGTTATATTTTTGATTCCCTTCGCAATTACAGCATCAATAAGCTTTTCTGGAGTCCCTACCCCCAAAAACCCTCCGACCGCAATCGTCATTCCGTCTTTAACATAATCCAAAGCCTGATCAATTGTCTTGATTTTATTCACACCTATACCTCCATAGTCTAAATTCCAATAAAATGGTATTAATGTATTACAGATATATTATAGTATAACCTTCGCTATATTTCTACATTATCATTCTACACTTTAGGATTCTTCACTGCGCTCAAAATGATGGGCTACAGTATTTTTGCTTCTGCTTTGAAGTCTTCAGGCCTTGTTTCACTTATCCCAAAGTGATATAACAGTGCTTCCACTATCCTTTGAGATGCAGAACCATCGCCATAGGGGTTCACTGCATTTGCCATTTTGTTGTATTGTACCTTGTCATTTAGCAGTTCTTCCGTCAGCAGGATGATATTGTCTCGGTCCGTTCCCGCCAGCTTCAGCGTACCAAACTCAATCGCTTCCGGTCTCTCAGTTTCATTTCGTAGCACCAGCACAGGCTTGCCCAGAGAGGGTGCTTCCTCCTGCAATCCGCCAGAATCGGTCAGTATAAGATAGCTTCTATCCATTATATTATGCATTTCTTCAGCATCCAACGGATCTAGGAGGTGTACTCTTTGGCAGTTTCCCAAAATTCCAAAGGCAGTTTCTCGTACTGCAGGATTTTTGTGTACTGCATATACTATTTCAACATCCTCATATTTTTCCGCAATATGCTTTAAGGCATTGCATATATTTTGCAAGGGTTCCCCCAGGTTTTCTCTTCTATGTGCAGTTACAAGAATAATTCTCTTGTTTTGATAATCCAATTGCTGCAATTCCGGAGTGTAATACTGAAAACTCTTATTGACCGTCGTCTTAAGCGCATCTATAGCAGTATTTCCTGTTATAAATATTCCCTCTTCAGCAATTCCTTCCCTCATCAGGTTTTCCTTAGAAGTCACCGTAGGAGCAAAATGCAAATCTGCTATAACTCCAGTAAGCTTTCTGTTCAATTCCTCCGGAAACGGGAAGTACTTATTGAAGGTTCTTAATCCAGCTTCTACGTGTCCAACCTTCACCTGGTTGTAAAAAGCAGCCAAGGAGCCGACAAAGGTAGTCGTTGTATCTCCGTGCACCAATACTACATCAGGCTGATACTCCTTTATTACCTTTTCTAAGCCTATAAGCGCATTGGTGGTAATTTCAGTGAGAGTCTGTCTGTTCTTCATGATATCCAAATCATAATCCGGTACGATGTTGAAAATCTTAAGGACTTGATCTAGCATGTCCCTATGCTGCGCTGTTACACATACCCTTGATTCAAATTCCTTATGGTTTTCCAGTGACTTTACTAAGGGAGCCATCTTTATTGCTTCAGGTCTTGTCCCAAACACTGACAGTACTTTTATCATTTTTTCTCTTCCTTTCTGCGCATGAAATAAAAGTCTCGGCGCATCGAGCGCCTTCGCCTTTTGCCTGGATTTGCTTTGCAAATGGCAATAAATGAAAGGTGAGAGACTAGCTCTCACCCAATTGATATTAACAACTACTAAACATCTATATTGCTATCGCTTGTTTTTGTTTCTGTCAGCCCCAAGTATTTTACCCCCATAGAGGCTAAGAAAAAAACCGCAATTACCAAAACGATTGCTACCTTCAAAGTCGCTTCCACCAACGCGACTGCACCGAAGCCAAGTACTGCACTTATACTATACAGTGTCAGCACTGCTTGCTTCTGTGATAAGCCTATATCCAACAGCCTGTGATGCAAGTGTCCTTTATCGGCTTCCATGAAGGATTTTCCACTCATTCCTCTTCTTACTATAGCCATAAAAGTATCAAAAATCGGAAGACCTATAGCAAATATCGGAATCAAGATAGAAAGCGCCGCTGCACTTTTTAATACACCCATAATAGAGATTACGGAAAGCATATACCCTAATAATAATGAACCTGTATCTCCCATAAATATCTTTGCAGGGTTGAAGTTATATGGCAAGAAGCCTATTGTAGCACCTGCCAGAATCGCAGCCAGCATTGATATGTAGGTGTCACCAGTAAATAAAGCCACCGCAGTCAACGTCAAAGCTGCTATTGTTGATACACCTGCTGCCAATCCATCCAAACCGTCAATTAGATTTATTGCATTGGTTACTCCTACTATCCACACCATAGTTAAGGGATATGACCATTTGCCTAATACGATAAAATCATTTGTGCCTGATATTAAAGACAACGGGTTTGTCAAAATATTCATTTTGACGCCACCATACATTGCTATACCGGCTGCTAAAAGCTGTACCAAAAGCTTTACCTTTGCAGAAAGAGGCTTTATATCGTCAAAGTATCCCATGGTTACGATTATTACCGCACCTGCCAATACGCCCATCAATCTGGTATCCATCTTTAAGGTTGTCAGAACCGCTACCATAAAACCTATGAATATTGCTATTCCTCCCAGTCTAGGTATCGGAACTGTATGAACCCTTCTGCTATCTTTTGGAACATCTATAGCACCTACTCTGTTTGCCAGTTTGATAACAAAAGGTGTTACCAAATAAGCTACAGACACAGCAATCAAGAATGCTATATAAATAGTTTTCATTTTACCACTCCCAAGTTGTGTTAAGTTGCATCAGCCAGTTCGGTTGTACAAGCATCTCCTTCTGATTGTAAAAAAGATACCCTATATCTATCCCTACACATATGCACTATCACAGCTTTAATTTTAACTTAGTCAATTTTTGTTGTCAAATTAGATATGTGATATTGTTCTTAAAATTATTTTCTCCCAATATCTCAATAAGATATATAGTACATAGTAACTACTAGGACATTATTTGCCTAATTTGCTTTTTTTAAACACTATAGTTTTACATATTCAATGTTTGATTCTGCTAACATCTTTAATGCCAAAGCATCATGATAAGCTTCTCTGGTTACTATTCTTGTAATACCGGAGTTGATAATCATTTTTGTGCACAAAATGCATGGTGAAACATTTGTGTATATCGTGCTGTTTTGTATAGGCACCCCAAAAACAGCTGCCTGAATAATAGCATTTTGCTCCGCATGTATTCCTCTGCAAAGCTCATGTCTCTCTCCTGAAGGGATTTTCAACTCATCCCTTAAGCAGCCAACCTCTACACAGTGTTTAAGTCCCGATGGCGTACCATTATAGCCTGTAGTAAGTATACGCTTGTCCCTTACTATTACGGCACCGACCTGCCGCCTCATGCAGGTGGATCTTGTTTTGATCATGTCAACAATATTCATAAAGTATTCATCCCAGGTAGGTCTCAAAAAAAACGCCCCCAAGCATTTTTATCATAAATTTTCTTTTTTACTTTGTTCCAAACAGCCTATCTCCGGCATCGCCTAAACCAGGCACTATATATCCATGATCGTTTAACTTCTCATCTAAAGCTGCCACATATATTTCTACATCAGGGTGAGCCTCAGCTACTGCCTTTACGCCTTCTGGAGCAGCAATCAAATTAACCAGCTTTATGCTCTTGGCGCCTCTATCCTTTAAGAAGTTAATAGCTGCAACGGCAGAACCGCCTGTAGCAAGCATTGGATCCAAAACAATAAGATCTCTTTCCGCTACATCACTAGGCAGCTTGCAGTAATATTCAACCGGCTGTAACGTTTCCGGGTCTCTATATAGTCCTATATGCCCTACCTTGGCAGCAGGAATCAGCTTCAGCATACCATCTACCATGCCCAAGCCAGCTCTAAGTATAGGTATGATTCCAAGTTTTTTGCCTGCTATCACCTTTGATTTTGTCATACATACAGGAGTCTCAATTTCTACTTCCTCCAAGGAAAGGTTTCTGGTAACCTCGTAACCCATAAACATTGAAAGCTCTTCAACCAGCTCTCTGAATTCCTTTACCCCGGTATTTTTGTCCCTCAAGATTGTTAACTTATGTTGTATCATAGGATGATCCATAATCGTTACATTATTATATTTTTTCATTTAATTGCCTCCCTTTATATTTTGTTGTATCTACCTTCAATATCTGTTATTTTATTGACTCTATCGGCGTGTCGTCCACCTTCAAATTCTGTAGCAAGCCAAATATCTGTTATCATTTTGGCCAAGCCTACTCCTGTTACTCGTTCTCCAAGTGTCAAAATATTTGCGTCATTGTGCTCTCTTGCTGCTTTGGCAGAGAAACAATCTCCGCAAAGAGCAGCTCTTATGCCGGGTATTTTGTTTGCTGCTATGGATATTCCTATCCCCGTGCCGCAAATCAATATCCCTCTGTCATAACCACCCTTGATTACTGCTTCTGACACCTCATGGGCTACATCAGGATAATCAATGGAATCTGCTGAGTAGCAGCCAAAATCCTTTACATCAAAGCCTTTTGACTGTATGTGCTTAAGTATCTCCCCTTTAAGTATAAATCCACCGTGGTCGCTTCCTATAGCAATTTTCATCTAATCATCTCCTATTTGACTACCAATAATATCTAAAAGTTTCTTAATATAAAAAGATATTTCATTTCTACATTCAATATATGTATCTAAATTTCCTCCAAATGGATCTGATATATTTCTACTTTTATCCCTTGAAGTAAATTCAGCCAAAGTAAAAAGCTTATGCGCTGCATTGGGCTTAAAAACCAGCAGCTGCTGCTTGTGAGAATAAGTCATAGTCAGCACCAAATCCGCCTCTTCGATTAACTCTGTTGTAACAGCTTGAGAGCGATGCGGGTTCAAATCAATCCCCAGCTCCTGCAATGCCAGGATAGCATTTCCGGAAGCCCCTTGACTGTCAGAAGCCGCTGTACCTGCGGATTTCACAACAAGCTCAAGTCTTGGATATTCAGATGCAAAGTGCTTTAGCAGTGCTTCTGCCATGCTGCTTCTACAGGTATTGCCTGTACAAACAAACAATATGTTTTTCATACTACACCTCATTATATTCGGAAATAGCTCCTACACCTCATTATATTCGGAAATAGCTCCTACACCTCAATTATATTAAAGCCCGCAGCCTTTTTGAGCCTGTTCATCACTGCCATTCCAATATTTTCCTCGCTTAAAGCCTCCGCATAAATAATGTCCACTTTTTGCTTATCAAACTGTCTCAAGGCATCAAATATTGCTGCTGCAGCAGTATATAGGTTGTCACGACTGCCCATGGATACAATGACACCTTCTTGATAGCTTTGCTTTGTTTCTTCTGTTGCCAATATTCCCACCAGCTTGCCAAGCTTGGTCTGTTCCTCGGTCAGCTGCTGAATCGCCTTGACCACCTTTGGAAGCTCACCTTTCAAAATTGTCATAGCCGCCTCAGGCGCATAATGGGTATATTTCATACCTGGAGCTTTAGGAGCAGTTTCTTTACATGTCAACCCTTTGTCTATATGCACCTCGCCTATAACCTCTTGAAGCTCTTCCAATGTAACCCCTCCCGGTCTTAGGATCGTAGGCACCTCCCCGGTAAGATCCAACACCGTGGACTCCAAGCCGACTCTACTGCTGCTGCCGCTAAGTATGACGTCCACCCTATCCTGTAAATCACCTATTACATGCTCCGCTTTTGTCGGGCTTGGTTTTCCTGAGATATTGGCACTGGGCGCAGCAATTGGCAAACCGCTCTGCTTAATAAGCTCCAGCGCTATATCATTGTCCGGCATTCTAACTGCCACTGTGCCCAATCCAGCTGTTACTTCCATCGGAACAGCAGAGGATTTTTTGAAAATCAAGGTCAATGGACCTGGCCAGAACTTATTCATCAATTTTTTGGCAGTAAGGGATAATGGCTCTCCAATTACGTAAAGCAACATATCTATACTACTTATATGTACAATCAACGGGTTGTCAGAGGGTCTTCCCTTGGCAGCATAAATAGCCCTTGCAGCCTCTTGGGATAAAGCATTGGCACCCAAACCATAAACAGTTTCAGTGGGAAAAACCACCGTTCCGTTGTTTCTGATAACCTCTGCAGCTTCTTGAATGGCATGGAAATCTAAATGTTTTTCTTGTAGTTCATAAATTTTGGTTTTCAAGCCGAACCTCCAAAAATCCTTCGTGAATTAAACACTTCATAGGTTTTGCATTTTGCTCAATTTTAAATCAAAGATGTATTTTTATTAACACATCGGAAACTAATTGCACATCCTTCATAGCACTTTGCAATTGGCTTCTCTAGTATAATACTCCAAAAGAAGTCTTTTTTACAAAGGCATTTTAAGCCAAATTAATAATACCATACATAAAAACAGTCAGCAATAGCTTCAATGCACTATATGCTGACTGTTTTTATTTGAGATTATTTTTTAAACTTTTACCTCGGACAGGCACAGAGACCTGCCCCTACATTAAAATGCTGAGGATATTAATATGCCGCTCATTATTCCCAAAAGCATTCCTATGGTTGATATCCTTCCTTTATAAACGGTCTGAGACTTTGGTATCAGCTCACCACAGGTGATAAAAAGCATAGATCCCGCTGCAAAGCTTAAACATAAGCTTATGAAAATAGGTGAAATAGCACCTATGACTTCACCCAAAAAAGCACCTATACCCATAGGAATTCCGGCGAGTATGGTATACAGGAGTATTTTGAGCCTGCTGATTCCGCCCATCTTTAGAGGTGCTGCCATTGCCACGCCCTCCGGCAAATCATGCAGCGCAATAACGATGGCAAGACCTACTCCCAGGGTATTATTTGCTGCAAAGCCTGAACCCACTGCCAGACCCTCGGGGAAATTATGTATAGCTATTCCTATGCCCAATAATATACCGCTTTTTATGAAGCCATAGTCTGCAGTACTTTTATTTCTCGCGTTTTTAGTCAAGGATAGCTCACTAGGCATAAACTCATCTATCAAAATCATCAGACCAACACCGATGCTCATACCTACAAAGCTTAACCAAACATTTCCCAGCTTGAAGGCTTCCGGCAAAAGGTCAAAGCTTACTACCGAAAGCATGATTCCGCTTGTAAAGCCCAAAAGCACCGCCATAAATCTTCTGGTAGGATTTTTTAATAGTATGGTAATAAAACCACCTATGCCCGTTCCGATCATCCCACATAAAAACCCTATCAGTGTAACTGCCATAAGTCTGCTCACATCAATACCTCCATAACTGCTGCTTATTTCAATTCCTTAAATGTATATTCAGCAGGTGTTTTTATAGAAGTATATTTGTAGGGGCGGGTAATGCGGGATGCTGTAGGCAGCATCCCCTACATGTGAAATAATTCTATTGGTATGTAGGGGTGGCTGCCCTCAGCCACCCACTAGTATCAGCAAACCAAAAAATATTAAAGGGTAGACACATGGGTCTGCCCCTATAATTATTCTATAAACAGGATATAAACTATAATGTTATGCCAAGCCCTCGCTGGTCAGTTTGTCTGCCTGTGCACTGGTATTCAAGGCATCAATCATCTCTACGATGTCTCCATCCATAAAGGAATCCAATTGATATATTGTAAGACCTATTCTATGGTCTGTTACTCTTCCTTGAGGGAAGTTGTACGTTCTGATTCTTTCACTTCTGTCTCCTGTACCTACCTGGCTCTTGCGGTCACTGGCTATGGCTGCATTGTGCTTCTCAATTTCTGCTTCCAGCAATCTGGATTTTAGAACCTTGAGTGCTTTTTCCTTGTTCTTAAGCTGTGATTTCTCATCCTGACAGGACACCACAAAGCCTGTTGGCAAATGCGTTATACGTACCGCTGAGTCTGTGGTGTTAACACTTTGACCACCGTGCCCACCGGAACGAAAAACGTCTATTCTCAAATCATTGGCATTGATATCTACTTCCACGTCTTCTGCCTCTGGAAGCACTGCTACTGTTGCAGTTGAAGTATGAATTCTTCCGCTGGCCTCTGTATCGGGCACACGCTGCACCCTATGTGCGCCGCTTTCGTACTTGAGCTTGCTGTAAGCACCCTTGCCGTCTATTTCAAATATAACTTCCTTATAGCCGCCTATGTCTGTGGCATTGGAGCTTAACATGTCAATTTTCCAGCCCTGTCTCTCGGCATATCTTGTATACATACGGAACAAGCTTCCTGCAAACAATGCCGCTTCCTCGCCGCCGGCTGCTCCTCTTATTTCAACTATAACGCTTTTGTCATCATTGGGGTCCTTAGGCAGCAGTAATAGCTTCAACTCCTGCTCTAAAGCCTCCTTCTTTTCCTGAAGCTCTGACAGCTCCAGCTTTACCATATCCTCAAATTCCCTGTCAATATCATCCTGAAGCATAGCCTTCGAGTCTTCAATCCCCTGTATTACAACCTTATACTCTCTAAACTTCACTACGATTACCTCAAGGCTGGCATGCTCCTTTATGAGTTTTTGCCATTGGGCTTGATCATTTATAATTTCAGGGTCACTTATTTTGTGACTCAAATCTTCATATTTATCCTCTAGAGCCTGCAGCTTATCTATCATAATATCACTCCCTGTTTATTGTATTCTACTTTTTATATGCGATTACGCATCTATCCAATCCAGCTAAATCCTTAAAACACTCTAAATCATAATAGCTTCCGCTCTCCTTTATTATACTCATGACCTCTCGTCCTTGATTATAGCCTATTTCAAAAGCAAGTATTCCCCCACTTACCAGTAAGTCCGCTGCATCTTGTGCTATACATCTATAAAAATCCAGTCCATCTCTTCCTCCATCAAGCGCCAATATAGGTTCAAAGTCCCTTACAGGAACTGCCAGATCCGATAGTTCGGCAGTAGGAATATAGGGAGGATTAGAAACAACCATATCTATATTATTTGTTAACGCTTTGCTTGTCAAGTCCTCAAACAAATTGCTCTTGACAGCATTGACCCTGTCCTGCAAACCATGCTTGAAAATGTTTCTGCGACAGCATTCCAATGCCTCCTCAGAAATGTCCACTGCAGTAACCACAGCCTTTGGCAAATAATATCCCAGACTCACTGCAATGGCTCCGGTTCCCGTGCACATATCTATGATATTTATAACACGATCTCTAGCTGCCAATTCCAAAAGCTTCTCTACAATAATCTCTGTATCACCCCGGGGAATCAACACCTTTTCGGTTACCTCAAGCTCCAGATTCATAAATTCCTGAATGCCCCTTATATACTGAACAGGCTTTCCTTGGCATCTTTGCTCAACAAAATTTATATAGGTTTCATATATCTCTTCGGAAATTATATCATTACAATTTGTAATTAGCTTAATTTTATTCAATGAAATCCCATGAATACTATACCCATGCAGCAAAAGCAGCTCGGCATCCAGTATGGCACTGGAAGAACCGCAATCTTTCAAAAGCCTCGCTCCAGACTGCAGTGCAGCTTTGATTGTAATAGCTACCAATTGTCTGCCTCCGAATCTTCTACCAATACATTTTTCAAGGCCACAATAGCCACCTCTATCTGGCTGTCATCCGGTTCTCTTGTTGTAATTTTTTGCAGCCACATACCAGGCTTTGACATGATGCAAGCAAGCTGGCTCTCACTTTTACCTGCCCACTTTATCAGCTCATAGGATATTCCTGCTACAATAGGCAGCAGTGCAAGTCTTACCACTATTCTATAGAAAAGATTTGACCATTCAAACATAGAAAACATCAATATGCTGACAATCATAACTATAAATAGGAAGCTGGTACCGCACCTAGGATGCAATCTTCCGTGCTTCTTCACATTCTCGACAGTTAGCTCCTGCCCATGCTCATAGCAAAAAATTGTTTTGTGCTCCGCCCCGTGATATTCAAAAACTCTTTTGATATCCTTCATGCCGGAGATTGCCGTAATATATATTACGAAAATACCAATACGCACAAGACCTTCTATTAGATTTAATACAACGGTACTTGCCGTAAATCTTTCAAATATATCCACAACAACTGTAGGCAGCAATATAAATAGCAGTACCGAAAAGGCGATTGACAAGGTTACAGAAATCCAAATAAAGTTGGCTTCCATAAACCTATCAAAAGCATTGGGCTTTTTGTCCTTTGCCTTTGGGTCTTCCTCTTCATAAAACTCTGCCGAATACATAAGGGACTGCACACCTAATACCATGGAGTCAAAAAAAGCAAACACCCCTCTTAAAACAGGGATTTTAGATATCGTCTTTCTATTGCTCTTGAGCACTTGTTTTTTCAGTGCTATTTCACCGTCTGGCTTTCTAACTGCAATGGCTATGCTGTCGGCACCCTTCATCATAACACCCTCTATAACAGCCTGACCGCCAACAGCCTTTGGTTTGATTTTGCTTTGTGTATTTAAAAAATTCATATTTCTACCTTCCAATTATAATTTAAATCCTCACCTTAGCGGGATTTACTCATGTATATATTAGTATATCCTTACTACTAACATTTTTCAAGGATGCAAGATGTTTAATGCAATAAACTTATTTTCAGAAGCTTTGTTAACTAAATTGTGTAAAAAAGGCACTCTATATGATAAAATATACTAAAATCAACAACACAATCTTATCATAGAAAGTATAAGGCAGGTAACCACATGAGAAAAAAACTTCCCTTGATATTAGCTGTGCTGCTAATTTTGCTGACAGCATGCAGCCAAATACAAACAAATCCTCTTTTGCCTTCACCCGAGGGCGATGTTTCCAAAAAAACTCCAAAGCCAAAGAAATATAAGGTAGATGGTTTGGGCTTCAATATAACAATGCCCGATGATCTGCAAATGGACGATTCCTATACTCCCTACTATATCAGATTCTCTAATGATGAATTTGATCTGAAGATTTCCAAAGAAAGATCTCCCTATGATGACTTGGATCCTTACTTTAACAATTATATATATAAGTATCTACTCAATGAAACCTTTCAAAAAGTAAACGGCATCAAGCTTATTGAGCATACAAACACCACTATAAACGATCGCAAAACCAAAATTGTAGTCTTGTCTCGAGATGCTGTGGATCCGTCTGCCAAGGATTATTATTACCAAGCCATCATCGTTACAGATAAAAGAGACTTTTATATGTTTAATTTTAAGACCTCTCAACCCGAAAAATATAGCAATGTGATACAAGCTGCCCTTTACTCCTTTGCACCTACCAAGGCTGAGCCCAAAAGCTTCTCCTTGAAATTCAAACCGGATGCCTCGAACCTAAGCGGAGAGGCACTGGATTATTATAACAAAATAAAAGCTGCTAATAATGTTCAATGGGGCATATTTTATCCCTCTAGCCTCAAGCCCTTTGAAAAATTTAAAGAGCTGGAGCAAAAAATAAACTATAAATTCCCAGTAATCCTGAATTATATATACCTAGGTCATGAATTCCCAAAAGCTACACTGGAGCAAGCCTATAAAGAGGATAAAATTGTAGAATTGACACTGCAAACAATGTGGAGTGTGCTGCCTGAGGATACAGCTGATAATAAAAACAAACTGCACAGCACCGTATATGACATTATTGATGGTAAATATGATGAATACTTGAGGGATTTTGCCAACCAGCTTAAGGATTTTGGTCGTCCTGTCCTGTTTAGACTGAACAATGAAATGAATGGTACCTGGACCGTGTATAGCGGAATTGCTACTATGAATGACCCGGATTTATTTATAGAGGCTTGGCGTCGGATTTATGAAATATTCAAGGAACAGCAGGTAACCAATGCCATTTGGATATTCAATCCCAATGATAGAGATTATCCTCCCCTGAATTGGAACAATCAGGCAAGCTATTATCCCGGAGATGGCTATGTCCAACTTATCGGCGTAACAGGCTACAATACCGGAAATTACTTTGAAAAGAAAACTGGAGAAAAATGGCGCAGCTTCAATGAGATTTATCAGCATATAAACGACAAGTTCAGTGTTATGTACAGCAATTATCCATGGATCATTACAGAATTTGCCTCTAATTCAGTAGGTGGCGACAAGCAAGCCTGGATAAAGGAAATGTTTGATTCCATACAAAATTATCCGAATATAAAAATCGCAGTCTGGTGGAGCTACTTTGACCCTGACCCCGAAACAAAACAGCCAGCCAGAAGATACTGGTTGGATGAAAAAGAAGAATACTTGACGGAATTTAAAAAAGGCATTGAACGTACAAATGCAAAACCCTTCTGATTGCTCAGAAGGGTTTTTTATGTATTACTCCTTACCAGGTACCTCGTGGCACTTGCGACAACGAGCTTCATAGCTTTCTGTCGCCCCTACCAATATAATAGGATCATGATAAGCTGCCGGTTCTCCATTTATCATTCTTTGCGTGCGCGTTGCTGGATTGCCGCAGGTCATGCAAATAGCCTGCATTTTGTCCACAAATTCGGCAACCGCCATAAGCGCCGGTGTAGGTCCAAAGGGTTCTCCTCTAAAGTCTAGATCCAATCCTGCTGCTATTACCCGCTTGCCTTGATCTGCCAGCTTGATGCATACATCAACTATCTCCTCATCAAAAAACTGCACTTCATCAATGGTGATCACAAATGCATCTTTATCCAAATGCTTAAGAATGTCTCTAGCCTTAGTAATTTTAATTGCTTCCGTCTTCGCTCCATTGTGAGATACAACATGGTCAATAGCGTACCTGTCATCAATGCAGTGTTTAAAAACCTGCACCTTCTGCTTTGCAATTCTTGCTCGGTTGACTCTTCTGATCAGCTCCTCACTTTTGCCGCTAAACATAGAACCAACAATTACCTCGATCCAACCGTGATCCTTTGGCCCGTACATAACCCTTCCCCCTTGTTTGTGATAATTTATGTAATTGTGGGATGCTGTGGGCAGCATCCCCTACGATTTAATTTTAAAATTATTCTTTAACAAACTAAATAGAGGCTAAAGCTATTCGCTTTAACCTCAATTATTATTGTTACTTCTTAGTTGCTAGATCAAGTCTCTTCTTGAATCTGTCAACACGTCCACCTGTATCTAGAAGCTTTTGCTTTCCAGTAAAGAAAGGATGGCACTTGGAACAAACTTCTATCTTGATTTCTTTTTTAACAGAACCAGTTTCGATGACTTCTCCACAAGCGCATTTTATAACAGCTTCACCATAATTTGGATGAATTCCTTCTCTCATCTTATTCACCTCTTTCTATATAACTTATGTATAGATAAGACAGCAATTCTTTTTATCAAAGAATGCTTATTCACACTAATAGTGAGCATAGTCCGTCAACTTATCAAATTATAGCATAGTTCTATTTAATTAGCAATTATTTTTTTCCTGACAAGCTGCTTTGCTGTCATCCTAGGCATGACGAAGAATCGTATTAGTCTCTAAAATTGGTTTGCCTGATAAAATCAATAAAATCTTCATTTGTTCTGGCTCCGAGAAGCTTATTTATCAAGTATTCTGTAACCTCTGAATTTGAACCGCTGCTGAAGGCTTTGCGAATTGATAAGATTGCTTCATAGCCCTTAGAAGAAAGCAGCAGCTCTTCTTTTCTTGTTCCTGATCTATTCATATCTATTGCAGGGAAGATTCTCTTTTCAGAAAGCCTTCTATCCAAATGTACCTCCATATTACCGGTACCTTTGAACTCCTCAAATATAACGTCATCCATTCTGCTGCCTGTATCTACCAAGGCTGTAGCCAATATAGTCAAGCTGCCGCCTTCTTCAATATTACGAGCAGCACCAAAAAACTTCTTGGGTCTATAAAGTGCTCCCGGATCCAAACCGCCTGACAAAGTACGGCCTGTCGGTGCTATGGTAAGGTTATAAGCTCTAGCTAATCTGGTGATACTGTCCATGAGAATGACTACATCCTTTTTCTGCTCAACCAATCGCTTCGCTCTTTCCAAGACGATTTCAGCTACCTTGCAATGGTTTTCCGGCATTTCGTCAAAGGTTGAATATATTACATCTCCATTAATGGAGCGCTTCATATCTGTAACTTCCTCAGGTCTTTCATCTATTAGTAAAACGATCAGCTCTATATCAGGATAGTTTTGAGTTATACTGTTTGCAATTTTCTTTAATAGAACTGTCTTACCTGCCTTTGGAGGCGAAACAATCATACCTCTTTGACCTTTACCAATAGGTGCAAGCAAATCGATCAATCGTGTTGATAAATCCTTGGGTTCGTTTTCCAATTTGATCATTTCATCTGGATAAATAGGTGTAAGATCCTCAAAATAAGGTCGTCTGATTACTGTTTCAGGATCGTCTCCATTGACACCCCGAACGTAAAGAAGTGCTTGAAATTTCTCCCCCTCTTTGGGAGCTCTGGTAATGCCTGTAACCCGATCTCCTGTTCGCAAATTAAATCTTCTAATCTGAGATGGTGATATATAAATATCTCTATCACCTGATTGATAGTTATCCGATCTCAGGAAGCCAAAACCGTCGGGCAGAACCTCCAAAATACCATCTGCTCTGCCACCCTGTTCAACATCCTTGCTTTCTAAAAACTTTTTCTCTGCGTCGCTAAGGGGCTTCTTTTCAATAGGCTTCTCTACTGCAATTGGTGCTTTATCCTGATTTAGCTGTGCCTCAACCTTGGGCGCTTCCTCTTTAATAATCCCTTGCTCTACCTTGGCCTTATGAATTGTGCTTAGGATTTCCTGCACCAACTCATCTTTTTTGAATTTATAGTAGCTTTTTATGCCCATGGACTTTGCCATTTCCCTTAAGTCGTTCATACTTTTTTCCATTAGTTCGTTCAAGTGTTTATCACCCCTTTATTGAATTATTACCAAAATATCGAATATAATGCAGCCTCTATGCAATTTGAAAAGCACGAGATTGAAGCTCGTGCTACAAAAATTCATTTATATTTCTAATATAAGTAAATGCTACTATATCTCCAATACTTCGATAAGCTCCTGTAAATCCTTCTCGTGCTTCTGTGCCATTTCTTGCACCATTATTTTGTTGCCCACAAAGGCAATGTCCATTTGGCTGGCAGGACAAGAAAGTATTTTAACCTTTTGCGTCAACGCTTGTCTTGAATCGAACATATACAAATGGTCCTTCTCACAGACTATACACGGAATATGTATTCTGAAGCTTTTGCAGTTGCTGCTTCTGACTGTCATTATTGTTCTGCCGCAGTCGCATTTTATTTCATATACGCCGCTTCTTGACAGCTGAAACAAAGATATTTCTTTCATGATCATTTTGCCGCAATTTGTGCATCTGACAGCGGCACCCATATTTGTATCAAAAAGCATCGTATCCCCCCCTAGATATCCTATCCCTTTCCTTATGCTATAATATTAATATTTCTACATTCTCTATAAAAATCCTTTTATATATTAGAAAAGTTTGTCCGTTTAATTATCTCAAATTGCAGCATCATCATACATAATGCGACTAAAGGTGATTTTTAAGGAGCTGGCGAACTGTAAAAAAATAGGTGTAAATTTATAATTACTATGTTATACTATGTCCAAGGGGTGATTTTGATGGGCGAAAAATTATTTGATCTGATGTCTAAAATGTATGGAGAGTTCAGGGACTTCAAGAAGGATATGACAGACTTCAAGAAGGATATGACAGACTTTAAGAATGACATGATTGATTTCAAGAAGGAGGTTAACAAGCGATTTGATGCTATTGATCTACGATTCGATGCTTCGGACAAAAGAGTTGATAATCTTTCTAATCAATTTATCCGCTTCGAAAATGAGATCAAGCAAGACATCAGTGCTTTGTATGATGGCTATAAGCTTACATACGAGAAGCTTACGGTGGTAGAGCAAAAAGTCGATGATATTAGTGCAAAAGTAGAAAAGCAGGACGTTGAGATAAAAGTCATTAAACGGGCACTGTAGGGGCTGGTCTCTGTGACAGCCCGTGTATATAAATTTTAAGGGCAGGTGAAAACCTGCCCTTTGTGTTTCTTAATTATATTAATCCAAGAATCCTTCTTGCTTCTGTTGGGTTCGCTACCTCTCTACCGCATTCTCTGGAGATTCTTGCAATTCTCTCTACCAGCTGCGCGTTGGAGTCTGCCACTACACCCTTAGAATAATATATGTTATCCTCAAATCCAACTCTAACGTGTCCACCCATGACAATTGCCATAACTGCAAGTGGCAATTCATATCTACCAATGCCTGCTACTGTCCAAGTACAATCCTGTGGTATGCTGGAAACCAAATACATCAAATCTCTGGCTTCCCCCGGCATAGCCCCTGGTACCCCCAATACAAAGTCAAAGTGTATAGGCAGCTTGAGCAATCCCTTTTTCACCAGCTTCATCGCATTGTCGATCATACCTTTTTCAAATATTTCTACTTCAGGCTTTACACCATATTCCTGCATAATTTTTGCAAAGCTCTCCATATATTCCTCAGAGTTCATGAATACATCATTGCCAAAATTGCAAGTTCCTGTACTCAAGGATGCCATCTCAGGCTTCAGAAAAACAGGCTGTATCCTCTCTTCCTTAGAATGCCATACTGCACCCCCTGTAGAAGGCTGGAAAATGATATCGCATCTTTCTTCTATCTTTTTCTTTATTTCTCTATATACCTCAACATCTTGAGTGGGCGTTCCATCAGGCTTCCTGGCATGTATGTGAGCGATTGATGCTCCTGCCTTCCAAGCCTCATAGGCTGCATCAGCAATTTCCTCAGGGGTTATAGGCAGGCTTGGCTGCACATCCCTTGTAACCTCAGCGCCTGTGAGACAAGCGGTTATAATTAGTTTTTCCAAAGCTGTATCCTCCTCTTCGTATGCATAAGAATCTTTACCATTAAGATTATATTAAAATATTGGAGTTTGTACAAGATGTTTCCGGGATGACACGCGGGTCATCCCCTACACTTGGCTAATAAATATTTGTAGGGGCGCACCCATGTGTGCGCCCGCCTATGCCCCTACGACTCGATCATGTCCAGCACTGCCGCTTTTAATTTTTCTAATCGCTCATCGCCGTCCTCACTGTTGCTGCCGGTTACTGAAAAATAAAGCTTAAGCTTTGGCTCTGTGCCTGAGGGTCTAATGCAGAACCATGCGTGATCCTCGAGAATAAAGCAAAGCATATTTTCCTTAGGAAGAGGGATGACCCCCTGATATGTCATATAGTCTCTATATTCTGCTACCTTCACTCCACGCAGCTCAGAAAATGGATTTTGTCTTATATTATTTATAAGACTTCTCATGCTTTCCATACCTTCCTTGCCCTTAAAAGCAATGGAACCAAGCCCCTCTTTGTAATAGCCATATTTGCTGTACAACGCCAGCATCGCTTCATAAAGGCTCATATTCTTTTGCTTGTAATATGCAGTCATTTCACAAATCAGCATGGAAGCAGAAACAGCATCCTTATCTCTGACAAAGTCTCCTGCCAAATAACCATAGCTTTCCTCATAGCCAAAAACAAACTCATGGCTATTTGCGGCCTTGAATTCTTTAATTTTTTCGCCGATATATTTGAAGCCTGTAAGAACTGAAATCACATTTACCCCATAGCTGCGAGCTATGACCTCACCCAATTTTCCTGTTACCACAGTATTAATAATCGTGCTTTTTTCATTGAGCTTGTTCTGCTTCTTCAAATTAGACAGCATATAGTCTATCAACAGTGCACCTGTTTGGTTGCCTGTCAACACGACATACTCCCCCGCAGTGTTTTTAACCACGGCGCCAACTCTATCACAATCAGGGTCAGTGCCGATTATTACATCTGCGTTTTTCTCCTTCGCAAGCTTTATAGCCAATGCAAAAGCATCATGCTCCTCTGGATTCGGATATTTCACAGTCGAGAAATTTGAATCAGGCAGCTCCTGCTCCGGCACCACTGTCACATTGGCAAAGCCCATTTCCGACAATACTCTCCTGACAGATAGATTTCCTGTGCCATGAAGCGGGGTATAAACAATGCTCAAGCTGTCACCCAGCTGTCTTGCAATATGTGGATTTAGCGAAAGACTTTTTACCTTATCTATATAGATATCATCAATGCTTTGCCCAATATGCTTCAACAAGCCTTGCTGCTCTGCAGCCTCACTATCCATGCGTTTTATCCTGCTGAAATCTGTAATTGAATTTACCTCTGCCAGCAGCTCCTCTGCAATGGGTGAAACAATCTGTGCTCCATCACTCCAATACACCTTATAGCCGTTGTATTCAGGCGGATTGTGACTGGCGGTAACAACGATGCCCGCGGTGGCTCTCAGCTCCCTTACTGCAAAGGAAAGCTCCGGAGTAGGACGTAAATCTTCAAAAACATAAACCTTAATGCCATTGCCATTTAATACGGCCGCTGCCTCTGCTGCAAATTCCTTGGAAAAGCGCCTTGAATCAAAAGCTATTACAACACTGGGATTTGCTGCACCTTTTTTGGAAATAAAGCTAGCCAAGCCTTGCGTTGCTCTACCTACTGTATAGCGGTTCATTCTGTTGGTGCCTGCGCCAATGACGCCTCGCAGTCCGCCTGTACCAAACTCCAGATCCTTGTAGAATCTATCCTCAATTTCCTGAAGATTATCTTGTATATTATTTAATTCTTTTTTTGTTTCTTCATCAAAAATATCCTGCTCTAGCCATTCTTGATATCTTATTTGATAGCTCATCCTGTTCCTCCTTAAATTCACTGAATTTCCTATACATATATTATACATTTATTGATAGATTTAGTATATTTCTAAAAAATTCAATAACTTGTTTTTTCGGTGCCTGGCACCAAAAAATGAAGATATAGACAATGTGTCTATATCTTCATGAATTAGTTGTTTATGATGATTAGGCTGGCTTTGAGCTTTCCTGCATCTTCTACTGCAAATACTGTTATTTGGTCGCCTTCTTTTAGCTTGTCTATGGTCAGCTTATCAAGATTTATATTTCTGATCTCACTGGCTGCTACAGATATTTCTTTTGTTATTTCTTTGCCGTCAATGCCGTACTGAGACAATACTATTATATTGAAGATTTTGTTGATAAACTTAATACTTCCATCCATTTTGCTATTTGTTTCTGTCTTAATGGTAGTTACCTTGATGATCTCCTCATTTTCTAAATCAACCTTGACATGCATACCCGGTCTCAAGTCATATACCAAAGAGGCTTTGTCATTAATCAAAATACTTTTTGTGTCTAAATCCTTCCTTATAAAATATTCTTTGTTTTTGCCGTCGGTACCGACCATGGTAATCTTGGGTGGTGCTGTTCTTGTATATATGATGCTTTCTATGATGCCATTGTCAGCTGTTATTGTGCTGTCTGCATTTATCTCCAGCACTTCTGTGTCGTCAGCCGTCATGACTACCTTGTCACCGGCTTTGAGGGCATCATATTTAACTGCGCTTTTGTTTTTTATAATTTTTGTAGCTTCTGTTATGTAGTATTTCTTAGAGCCTGCATTTTGTATATTCACTGTTAATTCCAGCTTGTCCGTGATTAGCAAGCTCTCCACGGTCCCTGTATATTTCTTAATCT